>JANXVQ010000138.1 GCA_025351545.1 Spirosoma sp. | reverse complement strand
TGATCAATAGCCGGGGCGGCCTTGAGTATCTCTGATAATCTTGGTAATCAGGAAACCCTGAAGGAAGTATAGACGGGTGGAACCTATCAGACCAATATAAGCGGTATACAGGGAATAGTAGGGCGTATTTACAAAGTAGTCATTAAAACCAAAGATGGGACTGTATACGAGTCAGAGCCAGAGATACTCAAGGCCGCCCCGGCTATTGATCATATCTATTACGAATATCGTTACGATTCGCAGGAATCGAATAACGGTAAGGCTAACGGGTGGGATGTTTACATAGATACGAAAGATTCTGAAACCCCCGGCGATTTTTACCGCTGGGAATGGGTCCATTATGAATTTACGGAAGTCTGTAAAAAAATATCGACAGCAGGTCCGCCTATTGGATTGCCATGCTGCTCGCAATGCTGGAATATAAATCGATGTAATTCCAACTGCATCAACATCATGTCTGATGTAAATATAAATGGAAACTCCATTAGCCGACAGCTTATCGAACGGGTGCCCTACGATGCAAGCACACGCTATTACGTAGAAATAACCCAGCAATTACTCAGTGCGGGTATTTATAAATTTTTTAAAACGGCAAGTCAGCAGGTGCAAAATACGGGTGGATTATTTGATGCGGCTCCGGGCAGTATCGGCGGAAATATCCATTCGACGAGTAATACCGGTCTGAAAGCCTATGGGTATTTTGGCGCGGTTGGCGAATCGGTTGGATATCTTCTGATCGACCGAAATAAAGCGGTTGGTGCGCCGGTGCCTACCGCAGATGTTGCCGTATTAAATTCATTGGCGGCTTGTGTGGAGTGTGAAAACAGTCAGTATAGAACCCCTATTAAACCCCGCTGGTGGCAGTAACGAATGAGAAAAAAGAACGTGGCGAGTAATAGACTGGTAATGAGGCAAGGCGTCTGTTTATTGACGATGGTTGTTGGTATAATGGCCTGCGTTACGCCTTATCAGCCCGATGCGGTCAGTATTGGCTCGTCCCTGGTGGTAGAAGGTCAGATTTCCGACCAGCCCGGTCCCTATGCGGTAAAGCTGACCCGCACAGCCGACTATTCGTATAAAAGTTTGAACCTGTTGGAAACCGGGGCAACGGTAATCATCTCCGATAACCGGGGCAATCAGGAAACCCTGACAGAGCAATCTCCGGGGGGAACTTACCAAACCAAGGCTGCCGGTATTCGGGGCGTAGCGGGCCGAAGCTACAAACTCACCATTCAGACCAAAGCCGGGAAGCGTTATGAGTCGTCCCCGGAAATATTACCGGCCGTTCCACCCATTGATAAACTATATTACGAATCAAACTATACGGCCGCTGGAGGGCAGACCTGGTCTGTTCTTCTGGACACGAAAGATCCTGATACGCTGGGTAATTATTACAAATGGAACTGGACGCATTATGAATTTACGGAGGCCTGCCAGAAAACACTTGTTCCTCTCAGAAGTATCTATACAGGTATTGGCTGTTGCTCAGACTGTTGGGACATAACCCGTTGCTATAACTGCATTAGCCTCAACTCCGATGCGAATATAAATGGCAAGGCTATCAGCCGTCAATCTATTGCCGAAGTGCCCTTTACATCACTGAATCGGTATTACATAGAAGTTGAGCAGCAGGGCATTAGTCAGGGTGCCTACGCCTTCTGGAAAAGCATCCGTCAATTGACGTCCAATACCGGCGGCTTGTTTGATGTGGCTCCCTCTACAGTGCGGGGCAATATACGGGGTATTAGTAACCCTGGCGAGTTAGTATATGGCTATTTTGGGGCGATTGGCCTTTCGGCGGGGTATTTATTAATAGATCGGAGCACTGGCAAGGGAAGTCCCAAAGTTGATTTTCCAACAGTTATACCTTATCCAACCAGACCTCCTTGTATCGCGTGTGAAAACAATCTTTATCGTACACCTACTAAACCCCGATGGTGGACTTACTAATTGGTTTGGTGAGATCCTGTAAATAAAATAGATTTGCAAAAATGATTACAATATGGCTACTCCGGTGAAAGTACTGATTCTGCAACTTGCTTCCATCGGCGACGTCGTGCTGACATCGCCCGTTGTGCGTTGTCTGAAGCAGCAACTGCCAAATGTAGCCGTTCATTTTTGCACAAAACTTGACTATCAGGCCATTGTGGCCTATAATCCGCATATTAGTAAGCGTCATTATCTGGATGGTAGTGTATATGCGTTAATCCGGAAACTCCGCGCCGAGCAGTTCGATTATGTCATTGACTTGCAAAATACGTTTGTTACCGACCTTATTAAAGCCGCTTTGGGAACCCGGTCGTACAGTGTCGAAAAACAATCGCTGCGTCAGTGGCTTTATACGCGCTGGAAAGTCAATGCATTGTCTGAACAGCACATTGTGGACCGTTACCTGACAACTGTGCAGCCGTTGGGTGTCGAAAACGATGGGCGAGGGCTGGACTATTTCATTCCTTATAAAGATGAGGTCGAACTGGGCTGGCTACCCGCAACGCACCAGAACGACTTTGTTGCTTATGCCATTGGTGGGCAGCACATGACGCGTCGGTTGCCGCTGTTGCGCATGATTGAGTTGTGTCTCAAAATCAATTACCCCATTGTGTTGCTGGGCGACAAGCAGGACCGCAAGGTTGGCGACGAAATTGTGCGGGCCATTGGCGAAGGGCAGATTTATAATGCCTGTGGTCACTATAACCTCAATCAGTCGGCGTCGCTGTTGCAAAGGGCCAGGGTGGTATTCAGCCACGATACAGGCCTGATGCATATTGGAGCGGCATTCAAGAAGAAAGTTTATTCGATTTGGGGTAGCACCACGCCCCAGTTTGGGTTTTATCCATACAAAACAGCACACGTTCGGCTCGAAACACCGGGTTTAGGCTGTCGCCCCTGCTCAGCAACCGGCCTCGATGATTGCCCTATGAAACACTTCAAATGCATGAACAGCCTCCCGTTCGACTTTGATGTAAAGGAGTTGCGAATGAAGAAGAATTTTGAGTAAACGATAGATTTATAGATCAATAGCCTAAAGAGTGATGACCGGTAGCGTGTAAAATTCATTACACGCTACCGGGCATCACTCTTATTTTGCCAGCATTCCCAACCTGTTTGTCGGTATTGGGAAACTACCAACCCCTGTATAGTTGTTACGTTCAGTACATTATACAACCACCAACTTCTATTTATGCAATTACTTTACTCCTATCTGCGCCATTACTGGGGCTTGCTGATACTTGCTTTGTTTCTGGCCGCTGTAAATCAGGTTTTCTCCTTACTTGACCCCTATATTTTTCGTAAAATCATTGATCAGTACGTAGTTAAGCCCGGCGGGGGATTGCAAGACATGAACTTTTGGCGGTTCCTGGGTGATGGAGCCGGCCTTCTTATTTTGCAGGCATTGGGTGTAGCGATGGTTAGCCGGATTGCAAAGAATTTTCAGGATTACTACGTCAACGTTATCACCCAGCGACTGGGTGCCCGGCTTTATACCGATGGACTTCGGCATTCGCTGGAGTTGCCTTATCAGGTATTTGAAGACCAGCGGTCGGGGGAGACATTAGGCAAACTCCAAAAGGTGCGGTCCGATGTTGAAAAGCTTATCCAGTCATTCGTTAACGTATTATTTACCTCCGTTGTCGGAATTATATTTGTTATGTGGTATGCCAGTACCGTTTACTGGCCCATTGCTCCCGCTTATTTCCTGACAATTCCGCTGCTTGGTTTTGTGAGCTCGTTACTGAGCAAAAAAATTAAAATAGTCCAAAAGACCATCGTTGCCGAAACGACGGCTCTGGCGGGGTCAACTACCGAAAGTCTGCGTAATATTGAGCTGGTGAAAAGTCTGGGTCTGGCTCAGCAGGAAACCGAGCGCTTAAATGCGACAACCGAAAAAATTCTTCGTCTGGAGCTAAAGAAAGTTCGCTACATACGCTCTCTTTCGTTTGTACAGGGCACGTTTGTGAATTTGCTGCGCAATGCCATCATGTTGCTCATGTTATTCCTGGTCGTTCAGGGACGCATTACGGTGGGTGAATTTTTCTCACTCTTTATTTATTCCTTCGCCATTTTTGGGCCATTGCAGGAGCTTGGAAACATTATTAACATTTACCGGGAAACGGAAGTGTCGCTGGCCAACTTCCAACAGATTCTTGATACCCCGCGCGATGCGAAGCCGCTTCATCCACAGGCGATTAATAAAATCCAAACGCTCACTTTTGATCGTGTACGCTTTAAACATCTCTCGGCCGATGTTCCGGCACTCGACGGTATTTCGTTTACGGCAAAACTCGGAGAAACTATTGCCTTTGTAGGGCCGTCAGGCTCGGGAAAAACAACGCTGGTAAAATTATTAGTGGGTCTTTATCAGCCGTTAGCGGGTCAAATACTCTATAATGATATTCCCGGTTCGGAAATTGATTTAGACGAGTTGCGTGAGCAAATCGGATTTGTTACGCAGGATACGCAACTTTTTGCTGGTACTATTCGCGAAAACCTGCGATTTGTGGCACCCCAGGCCACCGACGAGGAATGTCTGCTAGCCCTGCATCAGGCCGCTGCTGATACACTCCTTAACCGGGCTCCGCAGGGGCTTGATACGGTTATTGGCGAAGGTGGCGTGAAGGTATCGGGTGGCGAAAAACAACGGCTGAGCATCGCTCGTGCGTTATTGCGGCACCCAACGTTGCTGGTGTTTGACGAAGCCACCTCTGCTCTGGACTCGCTCACCGAAGAAGAAATTGGCAAGACCGTACGCCAACTTTCGGGTTCCCGGCAGCACATCACCATATTGATTGCCCACCGGTTGAGCACGATTCTACACGCCGATCGAATTATTGTACTGGAACGGGGCCATGTAGCCGAAGAGGGAGCCCATGCCGATCTCTTGATGCAGAAAGGGCTTTATTACGCCATGTGGCGGCAGCAAATCGGCGAACGGAAGGAGGTTTCCGGGCCCGAGAAAAAAGTCTTGTCCGTTAATTAAGTCAGAGTGTTCAATCAATAATAATCCCCGCTGTTTAGTTGGCCGGTATAACCCCTTCAAGGGTCACACCGGCCAACTAAATGATGCATAAGCTAACCTTGTTTGATGATGGAAAGGCATCAGTTGGCTGTCTTTAGACAACCTGTTACTTCAAAAATTTACTCAAATTGTCTTTGGTGACTAGCTGAAAAGGGATAATCGTTTCTTTATCGTAGGGTTGCCCTTTTGCGGCTTTGATGGCTGTTTCAATGGCTTTTGCACCCTGCTGTCCGGCATTCTGGAAAACTGTAGCGTCTAATGTTCCTTTTTTAACGGCTTGTAAAGCATCGGGAATCGCATCGATACTGACAACAATAACCTTGTCTTTCAGCCCGGCGTCGGTTAAGGCTTTTACGGCTCCCAGACCCATTTCATCGTTGTGGGCGAACACCGCATTAATCTTTGGACCAAACGACTGAATCCAGTTTTCCATCAATGACATTGCTTGAGCCCGATCCCATTCGGCCGTCTGATTGGCAATAAGTTTCAGGTTTGGGTATTGCTTCAGAATCTCTCGTGCGCCCTGTTCCCTTTTTATCTGTGCTGCCTGACCCATATAACCGTGCATCATTACCACATTGCCTTTTCCGCCCAATTTGTCGGCAATGAATTTCATGGCGATTCGGGCCGATTCTACATCATCGGAACCAACAAAAGCCGATGGTTTTGCACTTGTCTCCGAGTTTACATTGATGATCGGAATTTTGGCTGCCAGTGCCTTGGCTACGGCTGGGGAACTGGCTTCCACTTCGCAGGGATTCATGATGATCGCATCCACTTTTTGGGCAATAAAACTCTCGACCTGTTCGACCTGTTTCAAGGCCGATCGCTCGGCATCGACAGTGATTAGGTCAATGTCTGATTCCTGAGCCTTTTTCACCATTTCGTCATGCACATTGACAATGAATTCATTCTGCATGCTGAGCATAGTGATACCAACAATGAGTTTCTTACCGCCTTCGGTCTGGTTTTTGTCGTTTGTCGTTGACTGATTGCAGTTTGTAAACAATACAGAAAAGAAAAAGACATTTATAGTCAATATTGCTTGTAGTCGTCTCATTTTAAGTTAATTAAGGGTTTTTAGTCGTTATTCGTGTGATTCATACTATCCAAAACTACCGCTCCAATAATGATGACGCCCATTACTACCTGTTGATAATAGGACGTTACGTTAAGCAGATCCAGGCCATTACTGATTACACCGATTAATAAAGCCCCAAGTAAGGTGCCTGTCATCGTTCCGGTTCCGCCCGACGTGCTGGTTCCCCCAATAATGGCAGCCGCAATGGCATCAAGCTCAAAGCCCGTTCCTGCGTTTGGTTGTCCCGTTGTAATGCGGGATGTCAACAGGATTCCCGCCAAAGCAGCCAGGCCTCCGCAGAGCGTATAAACGACCATCTTGACTTTATTCAATTGGATTCCTGATGCTTTGGCGGCTTGTTCATTCCCACCAACGGCGTAAATGTATCGGCCCAAAACGGTTCTTTTGAGCACGATGGAGCAGACGATGAACAGCACGATCAGAATGATAATAAGCGTTGGTATTCCCAGGATTTTACCTCCGCCAATGAAGTTGAAGGAATCGGACAAGTTGGATATCGGCCGCCCTTTGCTCACGATGAGCGCCAGTCCCCGGCCAATCGTCATGGTGCCTAACGTGACAATGAAAGGCGGTACTTTACTTCGGGTAATAATGAATCCGTTAAAAGCACCGAAAAGCAGACCGGCCAGCAGCCCCATAGATATGGGAACAGCCACCGGATACGTATCCTGATGAGCAAAAGAAGCCGCCACGACACCTGTAACGGCTACCATTGAGCCAATCGACAAGTCGATGCCGCCCGCTATAATGACAAACGTAACGCCGAATGCCAGCAACGCATTTATGGATACCTGCGTCAAAATAATCATCAGGTTCTGAACCGTCAGAAAGGTTGATGTCGATAGGGAGAGAGCGAGGCAAATCAAGGCAAAGGCGATAAGAAGTCCATATTGGCCAATGCCGCGAATGCGTGTTTTATAGGAATCGCCAGTTTGATTGAAATACGTAGTAAAGCTGTTTTTCATTGATTGTGGTGAGATGTTGGCGATTAAGATTGCATCGCATAGTGCATGATCGTTTCCTGAGTAGCCTCTGTCCGTGACAGCATGGCCGTTTGTTTTCCTTTCGACAGAACAAGCACGCGATCACTCATGCCCACTATTTCGGGAAGCTCCGACGAAATCATAATAACCGCTATTCCAGTGGTAGTCAGTTGATTGATTAGTCGGTAGATCTCGGCTTTGGCACCTACGTCAATGCCGCGGGTTGGTTCGTCGAGGATGACCAAAGCGGGTTTAGACAGAAGAACCCTGGCGATGACTACTTTTTGCTGGTTCCCTCCGCTAAGATAAATCACCTGTTGATTCGGGCTGGACGCTTTTATTTTCAAATCAGCCATCATGGTCGTGGCTATTTCTGCTTCACGTTCAGACTGAATGAACAGCCCTCTCGCCAGTGTCGATAAGCTTGCCAGCGTAATGTTGTGCCTGACCGACAAGCGGGGAATGAAACCCCATTTTTTTCGATCCTCACTAACATAGCCTATTCCATGCTGGATAGCATCGTGCGGAGATTTTATGTTTACTTTTTTGCCTTTGATACGGATTTCGCCACGACCGATGCGATCCAAACCAAAAATAGCGCGGGCGATTTCAGTTCTGCCGGCACCCATCAGCCCCGCTATTCCCAGCACCTCTCCGGCATGAACGGCAAAGTTGATGTCGGAAAATTTCCCGCTGGTGCTGAGGTTTTTAACGGAGAGAATCTCCGGACCTTTCGGACTCAAATTAATCGGAAACAGCGTGTCTATTTCGCGGCCAACCATCAAAGTTATCAGCGTATTGGCATCAAATTCAGAAGCCGGTTTGGTAACGATGTACTTGCCATCTCTCAACACCGTAATCGTATCAGCGATGGCAAATATCTCGTCCATTTTGTGCGAGATGTAAATGATAGCGACGCCTTTTTTGGTCAGATCGCCGATAATACGGAAAAGTGTAGCTACTTCTTTATCGGATAGGGCAGAAGTGGGCTCATCCATGATGATCACTTTGGCGTCGTTCGAGATGGCTTTGGCAATCTCGACCATCTGCATTTCTGCCACGCTCAGGTACTTCATTTTTGCCGTGGGTCGTATGGTTAGACCCATTTGCTTGAGAAGTTCGTCAGCCTGTTTGGTTCGGTTTCTGTCGTCCAGCCAGCCAAATAAACTGTTTCCTGTCTCCCGACCCAGAAAGATATTCTGCGCGACTGTCAATTCGGGAACAACCAAAATCTCCTGATGAATCATTGACATACCTTGCTTCAATATCTCCCTGACATTGCTGGTTTTTAAGGGTTTACCGTCAAAAATAATGTCACCGGCATCGGGTGTGAGAAGGCCGATCAACAGCTTCATGAATGTGGATTTACCCGCGCCGTTTTCACCCATCAGGGCGTGAACTTCACCTTTCTTTACGGCCAATTGGACGTTATCCAGCGCCTTTACCCCCGAAAATGTTTTCGTTAAGCCAGATACGCTGAGAATGTAATCCTGATTGGCAGGCATAATCTATTGGCTGGTGTCAATTGTGAATCGTACAAGGAACTTAGTGTCAAATTTTACCCTTTCTTTAGTACTTATGCAATTGTTCATTACCTCCTTAAATTCGGGCAGCAACGGAAATTGTTACTACGTCGGGAATGAGAAGGAAGCTGTTTTAATCGACGCGGGCATCTCCTGCCGGGAAACCGAAAGACGAATGCAGCGGCTGGGATTGTCCCTCGATTTAGTAAAGGCCATTTTTGTTTCCCACGAGCATAGCGACCATATCAGGGGGATTCCTCAACTGGCGAAGAAATACCAGTTGCCGGTTTTTATTACGCCAAATACCCTGAATAATTCAGGCTTACCGCAGAAAGGTTTTCCCCTCCGTCCTTTGCGGGGCTACGAGCCCGTCTGGATTGGGGAGCTGTGCATTACAGCTTTCCCCAAATTTCATGACGCGTCTGATCCACACAGCTTTATCGTGGCTGGCCGAGACACGACCGTGGGTGTATTTACCGATATCGGTGCGCCTTGCGAGCACCTCATTCACCACTTCAAACTGTGCCATGCTGCCTTTCTGGAAGCAAATTATGATGAGGATATGTTAGAAAAAGGGCGGTATCCGTATTTTCTCAAAAATAGAATCAGAGGGGGAAAAGGACACTTATCCAATCAGCAAGCCCTGGCACTTTTCAAGACGCATAAGCCTGATTTTATGAGCCATGTATTGCTGTCTCACTTGTCGAAAGACAACAATTGTCCGCAACTGGCAACGGACTTGTTTACGCCCCATATGGATGGTGCCGAGATCATTGTCGCTTCCCGCTTTGAGGAGACGCCGGTATTTACAGTTAGCTCCACCAATGAAAGAATAGCCTTCTCGAGATAAAATTAATACGGCCACTCATTAGATAATTCGCTTTTTCGTCTCTATTCATAAATACGTCTTTTTTTACTTAGTTAATAAGCGATACCGGTCAGTAAACGGCTGCTTATTTACCGCTACCCTTATGTCTGATCGTAAAACCCGGCTGGCCATCATCCTGATTACCTCGCTATTCTTCCTGTGGGGATTTGCTCTCAATCTGAATCCAATTCTGATTCCGCACCTCAAAAAAGCCTGTCAATTGAGTGATGTCCAATCTGCATTAATAGATTCGGCGTCCTACATTGCCTATTTCCTGGTTGCCTTGCCAGCGGGATTATTCATGAAGCGGTACGGGTATAAATCAGGAATTACAC
>JANXVQ010000957.1 GCA_025351545.1 Spirosoma sp. | reverse complement strand
CGAAATAAACGCCACCTGGCAGACGCCAGCATTGACGGACTCAATGCCGCTTACCCAAACACTGGATTTATTGGGTTTCCGCTGGGATTGGTGGCCCTGGGACCAGAGAGTCTGACACCCGTAACAATTGCCAGCATTATTACGGTATGTGTATTGTTTGCTATGGCGATTATCCTGATTGAAATAGGGTTGCAAGCCGAGCGTAACATTGGGCATGCACTAAAAAAAGTCAGTTTATCACTTGTCAAAAATCCACTACTTTTTTCGCCGGTATTGGGCGTTATTGTTTCTGCAATCGGCTTTAAAATGCCCGCGAGCGTAAACACTTTTTTGTCATTATTGAGCAATGCCGCCAGCCCCTGCGGAAACCCAATAAATCCAGTGTTTGGGTAAGCGGCATTGAGTCCGTCAATGCTGGCGTCTGCCAGGTGGCGTTTATTTCGCACCTGAAGAACCAGTGTCAGGGCGAATACGAATCCACATCCAAGGCCAAAAGCAGCAACAAAACCGGGTTGATATAACTCTCGCCAGGACACTTTACTCATCAGGCTGAACAAGAGCGCAGGCAAGGCCAGGTAAACGACAAATCGGTTGAGTTCCGACGATGCATTTTTGCCTAATACACCAATTTTACGGCTACCATAACCAGCAAAAATCAAAGCAAAAATTGGCAGAATAACCGTTAAGGCAACAAACATGAAGTCAAAGCTTGAAAGGGTAAAACAGGATTATGTATAAATGACAATCTACCCTGAATATGAGTTCTTCGTTGATTTCTAAAGCTTCAAGGAAGGTAAACTGCTCGATTATAAATTTCCTTTTTTCATCTCTTCTACCGCAAAATTTACCGCCCGTGCCGTTAGCGCCATAAAAGTAATCGACGGGTTTTGTGTTCCGGTAGAAGTCATTGCGGCCCCATCGGTCACAAATACATTTTTAACGCTGTGAAGTTGATTATGTGAATTTAGCAATGACGTTTTAGGATCGCGGCCCATCCGCACCCCGCCCATTTCATGAATATCGAGGCCGGGGTTACGGTGGTCATCATAGGGTTTGATATTTTTGCAGCCCGATTTTTCCAGCATTTCGGCACCCTGTTCCAGAAAGTCTTTCATCACTTTCAGATCATTGTCGGTGTAATCTATGGCCGTTACCAGTTGCGGAATGCCCCAGGAATCCTTATGATCGGTGCTGAGTCGGACGTGGTTTTCGTAACGGGGCACGGTTTCAGCCTGCATCATCATGAAAACATGCCACGCGCCGGGATCGCTTAATTTATCTTTAAAATCGCCACCAAATCCCTCCTGCCCGGCCCCGCGCTGCCAGCCCGACCGGGCCGCACTGAACGCCACCATATACCCCCGCTGAAAATCGGTTTCCTGCTTACGAACGTTTCTAAAGTTGGGCATAAACGCCGTCGTTGGGCGACGGCCATAATAATATCCGTCATCAAAACCCTCATAATCAGCCGAAACATTTCCCCGATAGTTATGAAAAGCTATATATCGGCCTAGCAAGCCACTATCATTACCAAGACCATTCGGGAAGCGCCGGGATGTTGAATTAAGCAATACCAGATTAGTGTTCAAACAGGCCGCATTAACGAAAATGATCCGGGCAAAATATTCGGTCATCTGTTTTGTATGCGTATCAATCACCCGAACGCCGGTTGCTTTTCCGAATCGCTCCGGTGCACCGGTCGGCCCGGCCTTTGCTTCGTCGTAAATAATCGAATGCACTACAGAATCTGGTCGTAGCGTTAGCTTACCTGTTTTGGCCGCCCACGGAATAGTAGATGAGTTACTGCTAAAATAGCCACCATAGGGACAGCCCCGATAGCACAAATGCCGGGCCTGACACTGCGCCCGTCCCTGGTCATAATGGATTTGTTTCGGCTCCGTCAAATGTGCACACCGGCCAATGATGACATGGCGGTCTTTGTAGCTCTCCGCAACGCGCTTTTGAATGTGCTTCTCAACGCAGTTTAACTCCCAGGGCTTTAGAAACTCACCGTCAGGAAGGGTTTCCAATCCATCTTTATTACCACTGATGCCAACAAATTTCTCAACATGGCTGTACCAGGGAGCAATATCTTCATATCGAATTGGCCAGTCAATGGCGGCACCATCGCGGGCATTAGCCTCAAAATCAAACCGGCTCCACCGCTGGGTTTGCCGCGCCCAAATAAGCGATTTCCCTCCAACCTGATAGCCCCGAATCCAGTCGAAAGGCTTTTCCTGCACATAAGGATGTTCGGCATCTTTCACAAAAAACTGCTGCGTTCCTTCGTCTAAGGCATAACATTTGGTGGCAATAGGATTCTCTTTATCAAACGCTTCCGGCATCCGGTTTCGATGCTGAAACTCCCAGGGGTTGAGTGTTGCCGTCGGGTAATCAACAATATGTTTGACATCGCGACCGCGTTCCAGAACGAGCGTTTTCAACCCCTTTTCGCAGAGTTCTTTTGCCGCCCAACCGCCACTAATACCCGAGCCGATTACGATGGCATCGTAGGTGTTTTGTTTCGTAGCATTGCCGTTAATGTTCATAATATTATGGGTCTTTTCAAGTTACTATATTACGAATTCATACTAACAGGACAAAATCTACCATTTCAATAGATTTCCCTAAACAACCAGCGTTGCTTTTGACTTACTCATTTTAATAAAAACACAAGTAACGTTATGGAAGCAAAAATTCAGCCGAAACATCAGGCCATTCAGCCGGGTATTGAGGCTAAACTGGACCCACAGCCGAAGGTAATTCGGTATATTCATAAAAGTGATAATAAACTGAAAGACAAGGTCACGCTAATCACCGGGGGCAACAGCGGCATTGGGCGATCCGTAGCCGTACAGTGCAAAAGAAGTGGCTGATTTTGGGAAAGACGTCCGATGAAACGGCCCGGCCAGGCCAGCCCAGCGAAGTGGCGTCAGTCTGGCCTCCGAAGATGCCTCGTACTTCACCGGGCAGGTTATTCACGTTAATGGTGGAGAGGTTGTAAGTTCATAGTGATTTTATCTACTCGTCGTTATATTTATAGCCGTTCCGAATATACATCGAAACAGCTTTTCTGAATGGAAACAACTGCCGCGTCTATCCAAGCCGTACCGCTACATCCAGGCTTGCCCTTCCTTGGCAACACACTTGCCTTTCTTCGTAACCCGCTTGCCACATTACACACGTTACAGCGCAACCACGACCGTATCGTACACCTTCGCATCGGCGGACGGAATCAGTATTTGGTCCTGCAACCCGAAGATGCAAAGCATGTTTTGCAGGAAAACCACCGTAATTATGGTCGTTCACCTGCCTTTGAGGTGCTTAAGATCTTTTTGGGAAATGGCTTACTTACCAGCGATGGCGACTTCTGGCGTCGGCAACGACGGCTGGCTCAACCTGCTTTCCACCGGCAAAAACTAGCCGCGCTAACCCAGACAATGATTTCGGAGACAGCCATCTGGCTTGATGAATTGAAACAATACGACCTTGACAAATCGGTCAATGTATCGCAGGCGTTCATGGACGTAACGATGCGCATCGTCTGCAAAACGTTATTCGGGTCTGACACAACCGGAAAACTTGATGGTCTCTCAACCGCTCTCGACAGTCTTAATTATCTGGCTAACAAGCGAATGCTATCGCCGATTCGGTTTCCCCTACGTTGGCCCACTCCCAACAATTTACGTTCCAAACGGGATCGTATGCAAGTCGATTCATTTATTTACGGAGTTATTAACCAACGCCGAGAAAAAAATGAACAAAGCGATGACTTGCTGGGAATGCTGCTGAGTGCCGAAGATGAAGAAACCGGCGAACGAATGTCGGACCAGCAACTGCGCGACGAGTCGGTAACAATTTTTTCGGCTGGCCACGAAACCACGGCAGTATCAATGGCCTGGACAATCTACCTACTCACACAACACCCCGACGTGCTCGCCCGGCTCAAAACCGAAAGTCAATCGGTATTGGGCGATGAACGAATGCCACCGCCCGATGCTTTTCGCCGTTTAACATATACGCTACAAGTTGTACAGGAGTCATTACGATTATACCCGCCCGCCTGGATTATGAGTCGTCGGGCGCATAACGACGATCATATTGGGCCCTATACTATTCCGGCTGGGGACACGGCTTTAGTCTGCCCATATTTACTGCACCGCGACCCGGCCAACTGGCCTGATCCTGATCGTTTCGACCCAGACAGATTTGCTCCCGGAGGGCCGAAAGAGAATTTGCACTCTTATGCGTATCTTCCTTTTGGCGGAGGGCCGCGTTTGTGCATCGGCAATCAGTTTGCGTTAATGGAAATGCCGATTTTACTAGCCATGTTCGTTCGCGATTTCGATGTTAAAGCGGTAGCAAATGAGCGCATAATTCCTAAACCCCTGATTACATTACGGCCCAATCAGCCTATTCGGGCGCTTCTATCTTAATCCCGTAATTATACTTTTCAAAGAACTTCTGTATTAAGTCGTTCCACGATTTTCCGTAAAGATCACCCTATACAGGCGATTAACTTTTATAAGCTGTTTTATGCGTGAAACACGCTTGCATCTTTCGTAGATGCTATTGACTTTCTGGTCTGTATAACCAAACTTAGTCAAACCATTGATGTTCTGAATCAATTCACTTTAAACGCGACACAATGAGACTACAAATGCATGCCGTTCGATTTACGGCCGACCAGAGCCTGTTAGATTTCATCCAGGCGAAACTCGATAAGTTAGACACGTTCCATGATCACATCATCAGCGCGGAAGTGTTTTTGAAGTTAGAAGGCGCAGACTCTAATAAGGTTAAGGAGAAAATAGTTGAAGTCCGGCTCATGCTCCCCGGCAAAGAACTATTTGTAAAAGAACACGATAAGAGTTTTGAGAGCGCTACAGACCGTGTGCTTGATGTGCTGAAAGATAAACTCGTTCGGTTTAAGCAAAAACGAAATGATATTTCCAGTCCAGCTATTGTAGAAGCTCAATCGCAGGAAGAAACAGAAGATGAGGTCTACGAGACCGATGAGTTATAATTAAGCAAATGCGTAAAATGCTAAAAGCCACTCCAAACAGAGTGGCTTTTAGCATTTTATATTATTACGCAATGTGAGTTTCTATGGCAACTGACAACCGGCCGCCTTACTTTTTACAGCCCAAATGCGGCTTTTACTTTATCGACAAAATCTAGTTTCTCCCAGGTAAACAATTCAACCTCAAGCTCTATCGTGTTTCCATTCGAGCCAAAAGTTTTCTTTACGATCTCGTTTTTACGGCCCATATGTCCATAAGCAGCTGTTTCAGAGTAGATTGGATTACGCAGTTTGAGCCGTTGCTCAATTGCATAAGGCCGCATATCAAAAAGCTCAGCAACCTTTTCGGCCACAACGCCGTCGTGCATATCTACTTTAGACGTACCATATGTATTCACATACAAACCGCAGGGTTTAGCAACACCAATGGCATATGACACCTGCACCAGCACCTGATCGCAAAGACCGGCGGCTACCAGATTTTTGGCAATATGACGGGTAGCATATGCAGCTGAGCGGTCTACTTTCGAGGGATCTTTACCCGAAAAAGCACCACCGCCGTGAGCACCTTTGCCACCATAAGTATCAACAATAATTTTACGGCCCGTCAGTCCCGTATCGCCATGCGGCCCACCAATTACAAATTTTCCTGTTGGGTTGATGTAGTACGTAATATTATCCGTGAATAAACCATGAAGTTCAGCTTTCTGGGCCGCTTTCACACGTGGAATCACAATATTAATAACATCGTCCTTAATTCTTGCCAGCATTGTTGCATCATCAGCAAAATCATCATGCTGAGTCGAAACAACGATGGTATCAATACGAATAGGCTGATCGTCGTCAGAGTACTCAATCGTCACCTGCGACTTAGCATCGGGCCGCAGATACGGCATAAGTTCGATTTCGTTGTTACGGATTTGCGACATCTCGCGTAGAATGGCATGAGCCAAATCCAGCGGCAACGGCATATAATTATCTGTTTCGTTGGTAGCATACCCGAACATCATACCCTGATCGCCCGCACCCTGCGCATTTGCCAGCGTTTCAAAATCTTCGCTCTCAACCTTGCGATCGACGCCCTGGTTAATATCAGATGATTGATCATGAAGGGCCGAGAAAATACCGCAGGAGTTGGCTTCAAACATATACTCGCTCTTTGTATAGCCGATTTTACGGATTACATCGCGCGTAATTTTCTGAACGTCCAGATAGGTACTCGTCTTAATTTCTCCAGCTAACACTACCTGGCCTGTCGTAACAAGGGTTTCGCAGGCTACTTTGCTGGACGGATCGAAAGCCAGAAAGTTATCAATTAATGCATCGGATATTTGGTCGGCGACTTTGTCGGGGTGTCCCTCGGAAACAGATTCGGAAGTGAAGAGATAAGGCATTTCTCTATCTATATAACTTAGTTTGAAACTGCAAATCTACAAGTTTCCGGGTAGGGCACAAGTTATGGCAAGCTCTAACAAGAATCAACGGGTTATCTTTCTGCGTAAAACGTCAAAAAAAGCCCGTAGAAAGGGTGTAAAGGGCATGGTTGCAAATAGGCGTAATTCGTCAATGAACCGAGTGTCTTCGTCTAGGAACGTGAAAACGCGCCCGAGATTCTTTGTATAAACCCTTGTGAAAATATCATCGGCCGGATAGCGATATTTTTCCAGTACGTTCAAAAAAATACTATCGTAAAGTTTAAACCGTCCCTTAAACCACGACACAGGACGCTGAGGTTTACCTGTTTGAACTAGATTCTGGACAATATCCTGTAAATACCGCTGCGTCCGTTGAAATGTGTAGCCTGTTGAGGCTTTGGTATAACCGCCCGATGTGCCGATTCTAACAATGTGCTCGGATGGGTTTTCCCGGGTCGCTTCGTCAGACATTGGTATAACACCATACTCAGTTTCACTGATTTCGTAAGCTCCTGTATCTAAAAATCGACCGATGTATTGCCGAAGCTCAGCATCGTATTCGTCGTCGGTCAGAAGTTTCGCGTTAAAAAGGGTAAATTCAACTAACGCCTTATTTTTAGTAAACGGCAATACATATACGAATCGGCAATCGCCATGTTGATCAATCCGAAAATCCATTATTTCGGGTTGATCGGGGTTGAAACAGGCTCTCTCAGTCGTGATGATCCAGCCCTTAAAGTGTTGGAGCAGGTTATGGTTTTCGGGTTGATTCAGTTTAAGCAAAAAAGTACTATCGAACACATAATCAGCAATATATGGCTCATCATCGGCAATTACGAACCCACCTTGCGGGGTGTCTTTGATCCGGTTAATTGTCGCCTGCTTTCGTTCGACATTCGGGTATTTCGCCAGTTCACCTTGTAAGAAATTATAGAAATCAATACCGCGCAGCATTTTATAACGATACTGACCCATGTCGAGCGGACCGGAAAAAGTGGTACCGTGAAAGCTGACCGAATTCCATGAACGAAACAGGATAGACTCAAATGGGTTGGATGGACCTTGGCTCCGCTCCCAGAAACACCACGTTCTGTCGTTGCTGTTTTTGAGTTCCCGGTCCAGAATTAAAATGCTTCGGTCGCGTAGCGGAGACTGCGTAAAATAATACGCCAGGCTCAAACCCGCCATGCCTCCTCCAGCAATGATGAAGTCGTATTTTTTCATGCGGCAAAGAAAAAGTCCGAACCCACGGCCCGGACTCTCTTCTTTAAAGAACGAATATCCTTAATTGTTTACAAAATTTCGACAAACTCAAACGTTCACGTGCTTCTCAGCGTGATAGCTAGACCGAACCAGCGGCCCGGACTCGACGTATTTCAACCCACGTTTCAGTCCTTCTTCGCGGTACGAAGCGAATGTTTCAGGATGAATCCATTCGATCACTTCGTGGTGCATTTTGGTCGGCTGCAGATATTGGCCCAGCGTTAATATATCCAGCCCGTTTTCGGCTAAATCATCCATTGCTTTAACCAGCTCATCGCGCGTTTCGCCCAAACCGAGCATAATACCCGATTTTGTTCGTTGACCGTACGCTTTTGTCCGACGAATCTGCTCCAGACTACGCTCATAGCGAGCCTGCGGCCGAACCCGCCGGTAGAGCCGTTCAACCGTTTCCACATTGTGGGAAACAACCTCCTGCCCAGCCGAAATCATGCGTTCGAGAGCATCCCAGTTTCCTTTCGTATCAGGAATCAGCGTTTCAATGGTTGTTGTCGGTGAAGCTTCTTTAATAAGTCGAACGGTTTGATACCAGATTTCGGCACCCCGGTCTTTCAACTCATCGCGATTGACCGATGTAATAACTGCATGCTTAACCTTCATCAGCACAATGGCTTCAGCCACGCGCCGGGGCTCGTCGGTATCATATTCGTTGGGGCGGCCTGTTGCGACAGCGCAAAACGTGCAGCTACGTGTACAGATATTTCCCAGAATCATAAACGTAGCGGTACCGGCTCCCCAGCATTCGCCCATATTGGGACAGTTGCCGCTTTCACAAATAGTGTGGAGTTTGTGCTCGTCCACCAACTTACGAACTTTGGCATATTCGGGACCAATGGGCAATTTGACACGTAGCCAATCGGGGCGTTTCGGGACGCCCGCCCGGCTACGTTGTTGTTCGGAGGGTATTACGGGTAATTCAATCATAGCTCCTCAATCCTTTTCAGCAAAATTCGTTTTCGAAGCGTAAAGTTCACTTTAATAAAGCGAGGGGCAAGGAACATAGAGCAGGGTTAGCAAATTCCCGGCGCTGTGTTCCCTGCCCCTTGCTGTTTATTTCTTACTGCCGAAAAATAAGGTAATGTACCCCGATGTAAAGAGACTGCGGTTGCCATCGGCCCGTGAGCCGCCAGGGTTGGTGTTGGGGATAATAACGATTTTGTTAGGAAAGGCTTCGGCCAGAAAACCAATTTCAACGCCTGTCGTGTTGTTTCTGAACGCACTCAATTCAAAACTAAGCGCGGCTTTGACATT
>JANXVQ010000908.1 GCA_025351545.1 Spirosoma sp. | reverse complement strand
CCATCGCGCGGCGTCGTCCAAAAACAAATGATAAGCCGCCAGTGTCGGCGCCGGCGCGTCAGCCAACAGCACGCGCCGATCGGGTCCGGGACCCGGCGACGCCGCGCCGCCGATCAAGGTCAGCAACGCTCCGCCGCAAATCGCCGCGAGAGCCCCCGCTGCTCGTCGCACTACCGTCGGCCAACTCATGAGGCGGCGGGCAGAACCACAGGCGCGGGTTCCGGCAGGACGCCCTCACCGAAGGTGCTTAGCGCAAGGGATAGACCAGACCGTTGATTTGATCGAATTCCAACGTACGAAATGAATAGGGATCATTACTGTTTTACCGACGATGGTGCTGTTGAATCTGGTTTAGCTTGTTCCATGCCTTTGGGCGCTGGTGGCCGCCAGCCGCCAATTGCCTTCTGCATATCTGCTTTCTTGGATTGATACATCGTCCATTGTTCTGGTGTAAGAATTGGATGTAGTTTCTCTTCTTTCTCTTCGTTAAACATTAACATCACATCTTTCACCTGTTGTACAGTTGCAGGAGAAGGACGACCACCACCCGTGCCAATAATATCTTTAACGGCATCCTGCTGCTGGCTGGCGTACTCGTTATTGAGTTGCTTGACGGCTTTTGCCTGATCTTTATCTAAATCCAGATTTTCTTTCAGCCACTTGGTTTCCTTCTGGGCCATGTCTCCGGCAATGTTGGGTATTGAGGGCCGTGGAGGAGAACTGGGCATGTTTTGGCCCATTCCGCCCCCCATCCGGCGTCCTCCCATTCCTCCGCCACCATAGCCGCCCCCCATTCCACCCCCATAGCCGCCATACTGACCAAAACTCTGGGCACTCAAGAGTAGGCTAAGGCAAAAAAAATACATCGTTATCTTATTCATGATGGGTACTGCAAATTAGTTAGTAATAGCTTATTTACCCCTTTTAATTAGAGGGCGTAATACACGGTAAAAATACAGGAAGTTATCGGGCTTTTAGATGCTGAAAAGCCTTAAACTTTTTAACTCAACGGACCGTTCTCTTTTTGTATGGAAATGCTAGGAAAAATTCGTAAAGCGTACACTGATTACGTTCTCGAAAACGGTAAACAACCCACGTCTGTCTTCCAGTTTGCAAAGAAACTGAAAATCGCCGAAGCTGACTTTTACACTCATTATACATCGTTCGATGCCATTGAGGCAGATATTTGGCTTGAGTTTTTTAACGGGGCCAAAACTACCGTCGAAGCCGATGAAACGTATCAGGGTTACTCTGTTCGGGAGAAACTGCTGGCCTTCTATTATACATGGATTGAGTTGCTCAAATCGCAGCGCAGCTTTGTTGTGTATAGTTACGGTCGGTTGAAAGCAGAAAGCAAGGGGAACGGGCCGAGGGGTCTGGCCTCGAAAACCCCTATCCTGAACCCATTTAAAGACGTATTTTTCGATTACTCCCGCGATCTGCTGGCCGAAGGTCGAGAAAGCAAAGAAGTTGAGCCGCGTCCGTTCATAACAGACCGCTACCCGAATGCACTTTGGGGACAAACGCTTTATCTGCTCGATTTCTGGGTGCGTGACGTGAGTAAGAATTTCGAGAAAACCGATTCAGCCATCGAGAAATCAGTCAATACAGCCTTCGATCTTATTGGCCGTTCGCCTTTAGATACCCTGTTTGACTTTGCCAAGTTTATGTATCAAAATAAATGAGTGAAAGAATGAAAGAGCGAAAGAGTGATTTCCCAATGTCTACTCCTTCGTTCTTTCATTCTTTCGCTCTTTTGCTCATTCAGTATGAAAATACAAACATCCGTTCCAACGAGTAAAGTTGCGCGTGCCAGTCAGTTTATGAAGGCTGGAGTAAAGGTTGGCGGTAACTATATCAAGCATTATAGTAAAAAGCTGATTGACCCCAGTTTGTCAAAAGATGAACTCCATAAAGATAATGCGGCCGACATTTATGATGCCCTAAGCGAACTGAAAGGTTCTGCTTTGAAAATGGCCCAGATGTTGAGTATGGACCGGGGACTGCTGCCAGTGGCGTATTCCGACAAATTCACGATGGCACAATATTCGGCACCGCCTTTGTCTGGGCCGCTGGTTGTCAAGACGTTCAAAACGTATTTTGGTAAAACACCATCAGAATTGTTTGATAAATTTACTATCGAAGCGGTCAATGCCGCTAGTATTGGTCAAGTACATCAGGCGTGGAAAGATGGCAAAAAACTGGCGGTGAAAGTACAATATCCGGGGGTGGCCGACGCCGTTAGTTCGGATTTGAAAATCGCCAAACCGCTGGCTGTTCGGTTACTAAATCTCAACGAACGCGACATTGATCGCTACATGGGCGAAGTCGAGTCCAAGCTATTGGAAGAAACGGATTACGTTTTGGAGTTAAAGCGATCTATCGAGATTTCGGAAGCCTGCGCCCATATTCCAGACGTAGTATTTCCAAAATATTACCCTGAATTATCGTCGAAACGTATCCTGACGATGGACTGGCTCGATGGTTTGCACCTGAAGGAGTTCATGAAAACGAATCCCTCGCAGGACATACGAAACCAGATCGGGCAAGCCATGTGGGACTTTTATGATTTTCAGATTCACACGCTCCGGCAAGTTCATGCTGATCCACATCCGGGTAATTTTCTGATGCGGGCCGATGGCACAATGGGTGTGATCGACTTTGGCTGTGTGAAGGTTATTCCTGATTTCTATTACGATAATTATTTCCGGCTTGTCAATCCCGATACGCTGGAAGATCCCGTTCTGACAGAAGAGATATTTAATAATCTGGAGTTCCTGACCCCAGCCGATTCACCAAAAGATCGTGTGTTTTTCTCGAACTTGTTCAAGGAAATGACATTTATGCTGGCTGAACCGTTTGCTGTTGATGCATTTGATTTTGGCGACGATAAATACTTCACTAAAGTATATGCGTTTGCTGAAGGATTAGCGAACGTACAGGAACTGAAAAACTCGAAAGTTGCTCGGGGTTCTCAAGATGGATTGTATGTGAACCGAACGTATTACGGTCTTTATGCCATGCTGAATGAGCTGAAAGCCAAGGTTGTAACGACCAAGCCTGAGTGGCTGCGCTCGGCAAAAGTGTTGGCCTGACATGTGTAGCTGACGCGTTTAGGAAACGGCCAGAGAACTAGGTGGAGGAGAACGAAATGGACTTAGATGAGACTAGTCGGGTAATTCGTCAGCTAGCCGTAGAG
>JANXVQ010000904.1 GCA_025351545.1 Spirosoma sp. | reverse complement strand
CATACCTCTCAAATTTACTCCTCAACAGTTTGGCAAGCTTCTTGTCAAACTATGTACGCTAAAATAAGACATACACCTGACGGGTTTACACGAATATTATCCTACGGTTCAGAAAACTAGACTGCAAATTAGGTATAAATGTCGTCTTAAAAAAATCCAATATACTAATTCTCTATGTTGGTTAAATTACTTGGACTAGTTTATGTGCCCCTTTTTTCGTATACTAATAAATGTACAAATCTTGTTTTGACAGAGGGTGTCAGCAGCAGCAGCAACATTAGCTGTGAGTTGAATCCAAAAAAAATATCCAGCGGAGCGACTATACTGGCATAAGCGGAAAACTGATCCCGAATGGATTTGTAAGGAATGTTATAAGTACCCAAATTCCGGCTAAATGATAATTTTACCCGACAGGTTGACAGTTCTGGCAATATTCTGCTAGCGAGTAGATAAACTTCCCACTATACCCAAATAAATTACGTAAACCCAATCATTTGCTGTGAACGTACCATTTTGGTATTGATCCTGAGGGTCTAAGGCAGGTGAAATAAAAGGGGATCACTAGTGTATGATGGCGGTACGCCCAGCCGTCACGGAACTGCTGATGATTACTTTAATCAACTTTACCTTATTTGTAGGGGTGTCCAATAATAAATTCAGGTCCACCTTGACTGATTTTGTTCGCAAACTCAAACAAAATATCACGCACGATTGCCTTTAAATCATTTCGGCAAATACGCAGCAGCCCATTAAGCCCATCATAATATTAGAGTTGTTATTTACTGACACTTAGTACTGGACATCGAAGAAGCATATTCGTATTGGCACATTAAGAAGCTTGGTTAGCTGAGCCAGTAGCCAATCTATGAAATGTACAATACTTTACCAATCCATTCACTACCACTGAATAGCCCTTTCATAGGGGGTTTGTCTCTCACAATTCAGCTTCGAGTTTCTGAATCCAAGGCAGTTTAAACGTCAAATTACAGGGTAAGCGTGACCGACTAAATCGAACCATCTTATAATTCCCGTGGTAATGGAAACACCCAAACCCTACTTATTCTCGGAGTTTAGCCAGACTACTTTTTGTTCGGGCACGTGTTCCTGACCAATAATATGCTTATATAAATCGGGCCTTCTGGCTTTTCGGTAACGATGCCCGCCTGCTTGTTGTAATTTATCGGGCGTGCAGGTGGATACGGCAATATCATCCCCAAGCACTCGGCATTCGGCTATAATATCACCGAAAGGGTCAATTATCATTGAACAACCATTTTTCAATTGATCATCGTCCATACCAATAGGATTGGAAAAAACGACGTATATACCATTGTCGTAGGCCCGAGCAGGTAGCCACTTCATGAGCCAGGCGCGACCTTTCATACCATCGAATTCCAGTCGTAGTGAAGTGGGATCGTTATCACGATTATACCACAGACGGGGGTCAGCAAAACCGGCGCCCGGCCGGGTAGAAGGCGTCAGCATTGTCACATGAGGCATGAATATAATATCTGCGCCTAACAAGGTTGTTGCCCGTACATTTTCAACGATATTGTTATCGTAACAAATTAAGATGCCACATTTCCAGCCAAATAAATCAAACACAACATACTCATTGCCAGGCAACAGATGGGGGTTAATAAACGGATGTAGCTTACGGTATTTTGCAACCAAGCCATTCTTGTCTACGCACACGTAAGCTTTAAAAAGCTGATTCTGATCGTCTTTTTCGAATAAGCCAGCCAGTATAACGATATCGTTGTCCTGAGCAATTTGTGTGAGTGCCTGAATACTAGGCCCGTCAGGAATGTATTCAGCTAAGGCCAGCATCTGCTCTTTGGATAAATGGCGGGCAAAGGTATAGCCAGTAATTGAGCACTCATGGAAGGCAATTACCTGAGCACCCTGCTGAGCAGCTTTGGAGGAAAGATTGCGAATAACACGTAGATTATGATCCTTATCGCCACTGGCGTTCTCGAATTGGGCGGTCGCAATCTTAAGGTTTTCCATGACTCAAAAGAAGTTGACTTTCAAAGGTATGAAAAATATAATCAGCAGCCTGTTCTATTGTTTTTACTAGCTATTCTGCCCCTGAAACAAATCATCAAAAAGATTAATTACCTTGCACATAGTGCATAAAACCAAAAAACGCCGAACACATCACAGGCCCGGCGTTTCTGCACTCTTTTCTTAACTTAAACGCTGTTTAGACGTCAGATGAATGACGCAGGAGTTCGGTCTAATGTTGCATATCGGTGACCACTTTTGTGTAAACGGTAGAATAAATGTACAAATGGCCAGCATACAAACGCCGGGACTCATATGGTCCCGGCGTTTGTATGCTGACTTTACAAAAAGGTTTAGAATATGACCGCGTCAGGTTGAACAATTTCCTTAGTTTTGTTGTACGCATCAATGATTTTGATACTAGCTTACCAGTTGTTATAATCACTGAGAAAACTCCTAAATCACAGAGGCAGATTCGCTTTTGCGTTAAAACCAACACACTACATGAACACAGAATCAGCATTAAACCCATATCCCTGGCGCCGTTTTTATCCGAAAGAAGTGCCAGATGAAATAAACCCCGACGCCTATTCATCGCTGGCCGCACTATTGGAAGAAGGTTGCCGACTGTTTACAGACCGGCCCGCTTATGCCTGTATGGGCAAGCAGATCACCTTTGGTGAGTTAGACACGTTGTCAGCGCAGTTTGCTTCATTTCTACAGAATGATCTGAAGCTTCAAAAGGGAGACCGAATTGCTATTCAGATGCCCAACTCGTTGCAATATCCGGTGGCAATGTTTGGCGCACTTAGGGCGGGCTTAGCGATAGTCAATACGAACCCGCTCTATACTCCCCGCGAAATGCAGCACCAGTTCAAAGACTCCGGGGCGAAGGCCATTGTGATTCTGAGCAACTTTGCCAGCCATTTAGAAAAAATTCTGGACCGGACTGATATTCAGCATATTATTGTCACTCAACTGGGCGATTTATTGGGCTTTCCCAAAAAGCAAATCGTTAACGCCGTTGTGAAGTATGTAAAGAAACTAGTACCTGCTTATACCCTACCCGATGCCATTTCGTTTGGCGATGCATTGAGTCGGGGAAGCAGCCAGCCGTTTAAGCCCGTCGTTATAAAGAATACCGATTTGGCCTTTGTTCAATATACGGGTGGCACAACGGGCGTCTCGAAAGGGGCCATGCTTACGCACCGAAATATTATAGCCAATGTTGAAGGTCAGCATGTTTGGATGAAACCAGGGGGCATACCCGATGGAGAAGGTATCATCGTTGCAGCATTACCGCTATATCACGTTTACGCCTTGACAACCAATGCTTTGGCGGCCTTGAAAAGCGGATCAATGAACTTGCTGATTACCAACCCGCGCGATATGAATGCCTTCATTGATGACCTGAAAAAGTACAAAATTACGGCTTTCACAGGCGTCAATACTTTATATAATGGTTTGCTCAATAATCCACGAATTGGCGAAGTAGATTTTAGTCATCTGAGAGTTACGTCGGCGGGTGGAATGGCCTTACAAACGATCGTGGCTGAACGCTGGGCTAAACTCACCGGCAACACACCTTGCGAAGGCTACGGCTTAACAGAAACCTCTCCGGTTCTTTGCTCTAATCCAATTGATGGCACGGTGCGTGTTGGGACAATTGGCATTCCCTGGCCCAGCACGGATATGAAAATTATTCGCGAAGATGGAAGCGACGCACCCATTGGCGAAGCCGGTGAAATTGTGGCCCGTGGTCCGCAGGTATTTAGTGGCTACTATAAACGACCCGAAGAAACCGCTAATTCAATGATGGGCGACTGGTTCAAAACCGGCGACATTGGCGTCATGAATGAGGATGGTTATTTTAAGATTGTTGACCGCAAAAAAGACATGATTCTAGTGTCGGGCTTTAACGTCTATCCTAATGAAATTGAAGACGTTGTGGCACAATGCCCTGGTGTACTTGAAGTTGCCTGTATTGGTATTCCCGACGAAAAATCGACAGAGGTAGTAAAGATTTTTGTCGTCAAAAAAGACCCAAATCTTACACCAGAAACGATTAAAGCATTTTGCCGAGAAAACCTGACTCCCTATAAAGTGCCGCGTATTATTGAGTTTCGAAATGAATTACCAAAGTCTAACGTTGGCAAAATTCTTCGCAAACCCCTGCGAGATGAAGAGCTGGCGAAATTAAAGAAATAACCCAGGCCGTTTTCTGTAAAAAAGGCGTTTCTCAAAAAAGAGAAACGCCTTTTTTACGTAGTGCTTACTAATTTCATGCCGCTATAGATAACGAGTCGAGCGTTAGAAGCTCCTGCTGAAATCCCCTCACTTGCTTAATAAACCGACTTGCCTTTCGACGCGACACCTCAATCCGGTCGCCATTAACCAGACTCACGCTCAACTGCTGCCGATCTGGATGAATACCTTCTAAATACAGCAAGTTGATAATGTTTTTTTTATGCGGACGAACAAACACTTTGGGCGATAGCCGACTCTCCATTTTTTTTAGCGTCAATGACACCATCAGCTGGCTACCATCGGCAAAATGAAATAAGGTGTAATTTCCTTCGCCTTCCAATCGCACAATATGGTGCATGGGCATTTTTTTACGGCATCCCCAAAATGGAAGCATTAAATCAGACATGGAAAACTGATCGGCCAGTTGTTCGACATGTGCACTGGAAAGAGGCTGGGTAATTAAAGGTGATTTCATTAATTTACTAATCAAGAGGTGTGAATAAATTGAAACTGAAATAAGTTAACTGAAAACAAATGAACATCAGTGAACCGTAATAGCAAGTTTACAAAAAATTCACTATCAATCAATTAAGGCCTATTAAAAAAATGGCTCATCCGTTACAGAATACCCGGATCAGGGTAGTCCGCAATCGGCTCTGTGTTGATTTTCCACTAGCTGATTTTCAGGAATAGTACAAATCGCGAACTTATTGATTGTCATTATCCTTGACAGCTAAAGACAATTTTCTTAAGAATTAGCATGGCAACCCTGCTTGATTTAGTTGGCAACACACCTTTAGTTGAATTAAACCGCCTAAATCCTAACCCTAATGTTAAGTTATACGGCAAGCTCGAAGGCAACAATCCCGGTGGCAGTGTAAAAGACCGGGCCGCCGTTAGTATGATTCAGGGTGCTCTGTCGCGCGGTGAACTTAAACCGGGTATAACTTTAGTTGAAGCGACAAGCGGTAACACTGGTATTGCTCTTGCCATGATTGCGCGGCTTTATGACATTGCCATTGAATTGGTAATGCCCGAAAATTCAACCCGCGAACGCGTCCTGACAATGGAAGCGTTCGGCGCCAAAGTCACCCTGACCGAAACCATCGAAAGTGCCCGCGACTACGCTGATGCGCAAGTACAAAAGGGCGGTTACCTAATGCTCAACCAGTTTGCTAATCCAGATAATTACCTGGCTCACTATCGAACGACCGGCCCTGAAATCTGGCGTGATACAGCCGGCGAAATAACACACTTTGTTTCCTCGATGGGCACAACGGGCACTATTATGGGCACGTCCCGCTATCTGAAAGAGCAGAATTCATCCGTGCAGATTGTAGGCTGTCAACCTACAGATGGCTCGTCTATTCCGGGCATTCGAAAATGGCCAATAGAATACTTGCCGAAAATTTTCGAACCACATCGGATAGATCGCATCATGGAAGTGTCAGCCGATGAAGCCACCAGTATGACCCAAAAACTGGCCAATGTTGAGGGCATTTTCGCGGGTATGAGCAGTGGCGGTTCTGTTTATGCAGCCATTCAATTAGCTCAGGAAATTGAGTCGGGGGTTATTGTTTGCATCCTCTGCGACCGGGGCGACCGTTATTTGTCGTCCGATCTCTTTGGGTAAACAATGTATACACTGTCGTGGTCGGGAAAAATCAGAAAGATACCGTAGCACACGTCTGGGCGCCCGTACTGCGTTATCTTTGCGTTTATGTACAAGCGAATTATCCTACCAATACTGTTCCGTTTCGACGCTGAAACAATCCATCATACCGTTACGCGACTCCTGCAACTGGTTTTGTCGATTCCTGGTGTATCCGCAATTTGCCGAAAACTGTATGTTGTAGACGATAAACGTTTAGCCCGCACAGTGTTCGGGCTAACGTTTCCTAATCCGATAGGTATTGCCGCCGGGTTCGACAAAAACGCCGAACTGATTAGTGAATTAAGCGATCTGGGGTTTGGCTTCGTTGAGATTGGTACGGTAACACCCCGCCCACAACCGGGTAACCCGCGCCCGCGCCTGTTCCGTTTAAAAGACGATGGAGGCTTAATAAATCGGATGGGATTCAACAATAAAGGTGTCGGTCCGGCAACCGAGCGACTTCGTCACTTTGCTAAAAATCGGGGCGGACGGCACGTAATTGTTGGAGGAAATATTGGTAAGAACAAAGACACGCCCAACGAAAACGCCCTCAATGACTACTTGATCAGTTTCCGCGAGTTGTTTGATGCAGTCGATTATTTCGTGGTCAATGTCAGTTCACCCAATACGCCTGGTTTACGGGATTTACAGGAACGGGAACCACTTACGCGATTATTGACAGCGCTCCAGCAGGAAAATCGTCAGCACCCGTCTCCCAAACCAGTTCTTTTAAAAATTGCGCCCGATCTAACGAATGGTCAGTTAGACGACATTATTAGCATTGTTGCAGAAACAGGCATTGCGGGTATCATTGCGACCAACACAACTACTAGCCGCGATGGACTGACAACCAATTCGGCAGCTGTTTCGCAGATGGGAGCTGGTGGTGTTAGCGGTCTGCCCCTGCGTGAGCGGGCTACCGAGGTGATTCGCTATTTGCATCAACAATCTGGCGGAGCTTTTCCAATTATCGGCGTTGGCGGTATCGCTTCGCCCGAGGATGCCCAGGAGAAACTCCGTGCCGGTGCCAGCTTGGTTCAGGTTTATACTAGTTTTATTTACGAAGGGCCTGGCCTGGCCAAGCGAATCAATAAGGCCTTGCTAAGAGATATGTAAATAGGAAGGAACCTACTTTGCCCGTAGGACCATAGTTGCACCAAAAAACCTATCAGTATAGAGTGTCTGGATACAGATTTTCTGTTCGGTAAAATTTTGCGTTTCTATACCCCTGCCTATCGTGGTTTCTCGTTAAAAAGTGGGAAATTTACCTGTCGCTACCGCCCTAACCCAACGCATGGCACAACCAACCACATCGCCCCGTCAAAATACAATCCGAAGACCGGCTGACCGCACTGAACCCCGTCCGCGCATAAACCGCGATGGTAGCTCTCCGGCCGGCCGTTCTAAAACACATTCATTTAACTGGGGGGCCGCACTCGACCGCTGGCTTACCGACCAACGCTCAATCCTAACGTTAGGTGTGTTGTTGATGGGCCTGGCTGTAGGGTTGATGGTTGCCTTCATATCCTATCTCCTGAACGGCCCGGCCGATCAGAGTGTAGTAGGAGCCGCTTTTTCGGAGCCATTGGCCGAAGCTGGGATCGAAACCCGCAACTGGGTCGGTCTGGTGGGGGCGTATGTAGCTCAGGCGTTTGTTTTCCGTTGGTTTGGTGTGGGCGCGCTGGCCTTACCGGTTATTGTATTTTTGTCGGGCTATAAATTAACATTTGGAAGTGAATTAATACCGTTGAGCCGGGCGACTACAGCCTTACTATTTGCGGCAGTTTGGTGTAGTCTCATGCTGGGTTATATCGTGCTCGTTACGAAGTCTGCCGAAACCGCCAGCGTGTGGTGCGGTGGCATTGGTTACGAAACCAATCTGGCATTATACAGTCTGTTTGGATGGGGTAATCTGGCCTTTATTGCTTTTCTGCTTTTCTGCTTTGTTGTTTATTTTTTCGATGTTCGGAATATCAAACTACCAAGTTTCTCCCTCCCCAAAGCACCCGGATATAAAAGTCGCTCCACGAATCCACTTCAAACCTATGCAGAAAGCGAATTCGAGCCAGAAGAGGAAAATGACGAAACAGACCCACCAGACGCGTCAGAAACAGAACCGGCAGCAACACGTACTCAGCCGGTTAATACATTTGTAACCAAAGAGGTAACTGATCCGATTGAAGCAGAAACAGCATTACCAGATGTTATTGCCCAGACAACCGGTGTTAAGCTTATAATTAAGAATCGCGAATCCGTAACAGACAATTCAGCCGATGTAGGAGAGCTTAGTGCAACGCCTGCCCCAACGTTTGAGCCAGATCCATTCGAAGAGGATGATCTAGTGGCTACTCATGGTTTGTATGACTCAACGCTCGATTTACCACAATATCAATATCCAATCCCGACCCTGCTGACCGACTATCCAAACAGCCGTAAAGCTCAGGTTTCGGATGATGAATTGACGGCGAACAAAGAGAAGATTGAAAATACGCTGCGCAACTTCGGTATCGAAATCGACTCCATCCAGGCATCTATCGGGCCAACCGTTACGCTCTACGAAATTATACCGGCAAAGGGTGTTCGGATTTCCAAAATCAAGAGCCTTGAAGATGACATCGCGCTGAGCTTATCGGCACTTGGTATCCGCATTATTGCCCCAATGCCCGGCATGGGAACTATTGGCATCGAGGTGCCAAATAAAAACCGCGAAATGGTTTCGATGCGCTCGGTAATTACAAGCGACATTTTCAACAATAGCAAGTTTGATCTGCCCATCGTTTTAGGTAAAACGATATCGAACGAAATTTACGTGGCCGATTTAGCCAAGATGCCGCATTTACTCATGGCCGGAGCAACAGGTCAGGGTAAGTCTGTCGGGCTGAATGTGTTACTTACATCACTTATTTACAAAAAACACCCTTCGCAACTCAAACTCGTGTTAGTTGATCCTAAAAAGGTGGAACTAACGCTGTTCAACAAATTAGAGCGGCATTTCTTGGCGAAACTGCCAGACGCCGAAGAGCCAATTATTACGGACACGAAGAAAGTGGTCAACACGCTTAACTCGCTGTGTATCGAGATGGATAACCGCTACAACCTGCTCAAAGATGCTGGTTGTCGGAACCTGAAAGAATATAACGCAAAGTTTGTAAAAAGAAAGCTCAGCCCTGAAAAAGGCCATCGCTTTTTACCCTATATCGTACTGATTATTGATGAGCTGGCCGACTTAATGATGACGGCAGGAAAGGAAGTAGAACAGCCAATTGCCCGGCTGGCCCAGTTAGCGCGAGCCATTGGCATTCACCTGGTTGTGGCTACTCAGCGGCCATCTGTAAACGTTATTACGGGGTTGATCAAGGCCAATTTTCCGGCGCGATTATCGTTTAAAGTAACGTCTAAAATTGACTCCAGGACAATTCTGGACACGGGTGGTGCTGAACAACTGGTTGGCATGGGAGACATGCTGCTGTCGTCCAATTCCGACATTATCCGGTTACAATGCCCGTTTGTTGATACCAATGAGATCGAAGACATCTGCGAGTTTATCGGCAATCAACGCGGTTATGACGACGCCTATGTTTTGCCTGAATTTGTAGGCGACGATGGTGGACAGAGCGACGATAAAGATGTCGATATGGCCAACCGAGATCCTATGTTCGATGAAGCAGCCCGGCTTATTGTTATTCATCAGCAAGGCAGCACATCGTTGATTCAGCGTAAACTCAAACTTGGCTACAACCGCGCCGGGCGATTAATTGATCAACTGGAGGCTGCCCGAATTGTCGGGTCGTTTGAGGGAAGCAAAGCCCGAGATGTGCTTGTGCAGGATTTACAGGCGTTGGAAGAAATACTGAAACGTTTGAAAGGTGAGTAACCCGTAATCGGTAAGGTCGATTAATTAAAAATTAAACTTTTCCCCTTACTTTCTCGTCTAAGAACTACATAGCAGGTTTAATTTGATAGCCTGAATAGACGAATAATAAGTCAATAGTAATGAAGAAAATTGTTTGGATGCTAATTTTGGCGTTTGCAATGACGCTGCCTGCTTTTGCCCAGAAAGACAAACGGGCGCAGGGTATTTTGGACGCGATGAGTAAACGATACAAGTCACTAAAATCGTATCAGGCATCTTTCACATTTGCCAGCCTGGATGCCGGTGCAAAGGAGTCGTACAAAGGTGACCTAACCGTAAAAAACGAGAAATTTCGATTGCTGCTGGGTGGGCAGGAAGTATTTACGGATGGTAAAACGATGTCTACGTACATCAAAGAATCGAATGAAGTAAACGTGCAGGACTACGACGCCAGCGCCAATAACGAATTGAATCCAACGCAGATTTATACTATTTATAAGCGTGGTTTCGATTATCATTTCCTGAAAGAACAAAAGCAGGGAGGTCGTGCACTTGAAGTAATTGAATTGATCTCTAACCGCCCCAAAAGCGCGATTAAAACGGTGCAAATCTCAGTTGACAAAACCGACAAGTCGATTCGAAACTGGCTAATTGTTAATAAAGATGGTAAGCAGACATCGTACACTATCACCAAATTTACGCCTAACGTAAATGTGCCGGATTCCTTTTTTCTCTTCGACAAATCGAAGTACTCCGGGGTTGAGGTAGTCGATCTGCGATAACGTGTAATATGGATGCCGGATAAAAGTATAGGCCATACATATTATGGTATTCTATACTTTTTCTCCATAGGCCAGATCACCCGAGTCGCCCAAACCGGGAACAATATAAAAATGCTCATTTAGATGGTCGTCAATAGCGCCCAGCCAAAGATGGCATTGGGGTAATTGCTCCTGTACGTAACGAACTCCTTCGGGGCTGGCTATGATAGCGGCTATGTGCGTTTGGGCGGGAATTCCGTACCGTAGCAGCGCATGATAAACTTTTTCGAGCGAACGGCCCGTGGCCAGCATCGGGTCGCAAAGAATAAGCGTTTTACCGCTTAAATCGGGGCTCACAATGTAGTCCATTGCAATCTCAAATTCATCATTTCCACTCAGGCTGGATCCTCTATAAGCACCGGCAAATGCATTTTCTGCCTGATCAAAATAGTTGGAAAACCCCTGATGAAATGGCAATCCCGCTCGCATAATAGTGGCTAAAACAGGCTGTGTACGAAGAACTTGTGTATTAGAGATACCGAGGGGCGTTTGTACAGCTATAGTATGGTACGACAACGTTTTCGAGATTTCGTATGCCATCAACTCACCGAGTCGTTCCAGATTTCGCCGAAACCGCAGCCGATCCTGCTGAATAGACACATCACGTAATTCGGCAATGTATTGGTTGGCCAATGAAGGCTGCTGCGTAAAAACAAACATAGCTTGTATCTTCTTTCGCTGTAATTTAGCCGCAAGGTTGGCGTATATCCAAACCAATTGTCTAATTTAAACGGCTCATATGGACTGGAAAGCCGTAAAAAAAGGCATAATAGGTCCGACAGTCAGTAAGTTACATGCGTATCAACGTTTTCGTTTTCTGTTTTCTGTTTCTTTCGTTAGCGGTTCGGGCGCAAAGCCCGTTTGTGCCGCTTAACGCCGATTATTACCACCTTATCGACAGGCTGGAAATTCGCCAGAATAAATGGGCCGAGGGTTTTCACAGTTCCGTAAAACCCTACAACCGTCAGAGTATCATTCAATTAGTTGACAGTGTAGCGGCTCATCCTAATCGGGATTTTTCAGACTCAGATTATTTTAATTTTAATTATCTGAAGGATGATAGTTGGGAATGGTTAGCTCCGCGTGATTCGCTTCGCCCCGACCCGTTTACCAGACACTTAAGTCCGCCAGCCGCAGTTGGTGACAGTCGCCAACCATTTCTAAAGCATTTCTTTCACAAAAAGGCAGACTTCTACAACTTGCAGACGCCAGATGTCGATTTGCATGTGAATCCTGTCTTTTATTTTGGCTTTGGCGCCGAAAGTGCATCCAACCAAACGGGTGCTTCATCCAATGCCAACCAACCGCTGTTTGTAAACACCCGAGGGCTGGAAATACGAGGCACAATTGGCCGTAAATTGGGTTTCTACACATTTTTTTCTGACAACCAGGCCCTATATCCTCAGTACATTCAGCGATATGGTCAAACATATGGTCAAACAGACAATTCACCTGGTACAACACAAGTTACGGCTCCGGGCGAAGGCTTTGTTAAACCTTACCGTACTACCGGTGCCGATTTTTTGTCGGCTCGCGGATACATCACCTTCAATACGCTGAAAGTTATTAATGTGCAATTTGGCCATGACCGCAATTTCTTTGGTAATGGATTCCGGTCGTTGTTCCTCTCGGATAATAGTCCGCCCTACCTGTTTCTGAAATTATCGACCCGATTAGGACGTCGAATCCAGTATACAAATCTCTTTACTTTCTTGCAAAATACGCAGGCTCCCAGATCGCAGGATAGTCAATTTATTCCTCCAAAGTTTGCTGCGATACACCACTTAAGCATCAATATTAATGATCACATGAATCTGGGCGTGTTTGAGGCCGAAGTGTTTAGCCGAGACCGTCTGGACCTAAGTTATCTGAATCCAATTATTTTGTACCGCTACGTTGAATCCAGTTTAGGTAGTAGCGATAATGCGTTTATCGGGATTGACTTCAAGGCTAATTTCCTCTCACATTTTCTGGTTTATACACAGGTTATGTTAGATGAATTCCGTTTAAAAGCATTGCTGGCTGGAAAAGGGGATTGGACCAATAAGTTTGCCATCCAACTCGGCGGTAAATACATTGATGCCTTCAATGTGCCAAACCTTGATTTGCAGGCTGAATTCAATCTTGCCCGCCCGTATACCTATTCGCACGAAGCATCGCCAACAGTCACGTCGGGTCAAACTAATTATGCCCACTACAGCCAGCCCTTAGCCCATCCATTGGGCGGGAATTTTATGGAAGGCCTGAGCATTGTTCGGTATCAGCGGAAGCGACTGTCGGCCAATGGCATTTTTGGCGTGATGATGTATGGTACTGACCCAGATCCTACGATCAACTATGGCGGTAACATTTTAAAAGATTACACCTACCGTTTTCGTGACGAAGACAATTTTATCGGGCAAGGTCGCAAAACGGTCGTTACCTACGCTGATCTGCGTGCGTCATACATGATTCGGCACAACGTATTTCTGGAAGCCCGCTACCTCTACCGTTATCAGGATAGTCAATACCGGCCAGACAGTTATACAAATCAGGTAGCTAGTTTTGCACTTCGTTGGAATCTGGCTTATCGGAACTGGGTATTTTAAATTAACCAATAAGCGTAAACCCGGCACATGGCTGCTTGCATGAACACGTAAGTTTGCACACTCGCTTTTCCTAACGACCTTTACGCCCCTTACGACTTGTTACGTTTTATGCTTGATATCATTCGTCAGGAGCTGACCGAAGCTCAATCCGTTTTAGATACCTTCCTTAGCCATCCAGACAATCTTTCAGCTATTGAGCAGGCGGCTGTGCTTATGGCCGATGCGCTCAAAAATGGCCGTAAGATCATTTCCTGTGGCAATGGCGGCTCACATTGCGACGCCATGCACTTTGCCGAAGAGCTTTCCGGTCGTTATCGGGATCATCGACGATCGTTGGCAGCCATTGCCATTTCGGACGTTAGTCACCTTTCGTGCGTAAGTAATGACTATGGTTATGAGTTCGTATTTTCGCGATTTATCGAAGGTTTAGGCAACGAAGGCGACGTATTACTGGGACTAAGTACAAGCGGCAACTCGGCCAACGTCATCCGGGCTGTTGAGGCAGCTCGTCAAAAAGGCATGAAGGTGGTGCTGCTAACGGGTAAGGATGGTGGCAAACTCGCCGGTCAGGCCGATGTAGAAGTTCGCGTACCCCATTTTGGTTATGCCGACCGCATTCAGGAGATTCACATCAAGATAATTCACCTGTTCATTCTCCTTATTGAGAAACAGGTCATCTAGATCTTACCGGTGATTTAGAACTGCTTCAAATACGACAACTTGCCAATAATATGCTGTTCCTGCTGCCGGTCTGTCGTTCGGACAGAGCCCGCATAGGTTCCGTAGTTGTATACAACGTATAAAAACGGAAGCGGCTGAAACTCCCATGCCAGCCGAATATTCCAGGCGTTTTTTTCATTGTACGTATTACGCTGAAAAAAACTAATCAACTGAAGCCGAGGATTCACCGCCATTCGACTTTCGACGCTATACAGTGCTATTGTTCCTGTGTATTCGCCCACAGCCCGGAAATCGTTCGCTTCGGCATTAAACGTAAAGGCGGCCTGTGGAATAGGCGCTACAATAAGCGAAGCACGTGCGTAGTTCAGGTGACCATCGTAATAACGACCGGTTTCGCCATTAAACTGAAACGACACTTTCTTCGACGGATCGGTGCTGAACATCGTACTGAACCGGGATAGAATCTGCCGAGCGGGCATATCGTAGTGTTTGCCAGGGAATCTGCATTTCGGCCACCCAGCCCGAATCTGTGCGACTCGTACGTACTTTCCAGAAACGTCCAGTTGCCGTTTGCTCATTTACGGCGTTTTCCTCACCGATTTTTGTACGACTTGTATCCTGTTGAACAACATCAGACTGAGCCGCATTGGGTACGACAGGATTCGTTTGGGCGAATAAACAAAGTGGAATAAAGTTTAAAATCAGGTAGCAACAAACAGCAGAGGGCAACATGTGATATGGACAGCTTAAATGGCCAAAAACAGGCACACGACATTAATCGTAGGTCTATTTTTCGTTGAACGGCCCGTTAGCCATATTTATCGGTAGGAATTAATAATCCCCACCTGCCCCACCACCACCAAAACTACCGCCACCAAAGCCGCCGAAGCCACCGCCACCTCCTCCGCCACCACCACCAGAATTACCCCAACCAGAGAAAGTTGATGTTGGGAAGAAGATCGGTCCTCCGAAACCACCACCCCGATTGCCGTTGCTGCCACCCCCCCGATTTCGGCGCGATATGACGAAGATAATAACCAGAGCAATGATGAGTATAATAAAAAATCCCCCTACCCCGTCGCTATCGCTCGTTGCTGGTTCGCCCTTATATTCGCCACTGGCCCGTTGGATAATTTCGCTCGTAGCCGCATCTAAACCCTGATAATATTGTTCCTGTTTGAACGCCGGAGCAATCGTGTTGGTGATAATCCGCTTGGCAATGGCGTCGGGAATGGCTCCTTCCAGGCCGTAGCCCGGCGCAATAAATACTTTACGCGTTTGCGTAGCCCAGGCAATCACCATCCCATTGTTTTTTTCGGTCTGGCCGACACCCCACTTACGACCTACCTGAAAAGCGAAATCGCCAATGGGGTAAGGTTCCGTGGTTTTAACAATGACAATAATAATCTGTGTTGAGGTTGAGTCGTTGTAAGCGCGGAGTTTTTGCTCCAATTGGTCGCGCTCGGTACTGCTCAGAATACCAACCAAATCATTGACTAAACGGGGCGGATTCGGCTTGTCGGGAATAGGCGTATTGACCCCACTATCAGTTGCGGTATCCTGTGCCAGTAATCTGGCCGGGCCTACAAGTAACAGTAAGACTAGTAACCCGAGCCGTAGCAGTCGGGCGGTATTGGTAACAAAAGAGAGTACATTCACAGCAGTGTCAGTCAAACGAAATATCGTCGGCGAGTTCGTTGGTGTCGTCGCTGGCGTAGGGGAAATACTGTTTTAACTGTTGCCCGGCCCGTTCAATTCCCCGGCTCAGGCCTTCAGCGTAGTTTCCTGCCACAAAATGGGTAAGGACTAGTTCTTTAGTGCTCTCCCAAAAATTATCGGGCACTTTGGCATCAATCCCCTGATCACCCAACACGGCAAACTTCCGGTCGGCATGAGCAAGATAAAATAAAACACCATTGTGTTCTTTGGTCTGGTGCATTCCCAAATGCGCAAACACCTCAATGGCCCTCTCCAAAGGGTTGGCGTTGGCACAATGCGGTTCAACATGCACTCGAATTTCGCCCGATGTGGCCTTTTCGGCTTCCCGGATAGCCGCTACAATGCGTTGCTGTTCGTCGGGCGTAAACGGATTGATTGGCATGAGAGTAGGGTTTTGGGCTAAGGGCACGAGGCCGGGAAACTTAATCCCAGGCTCCGTACCCTTACCTCACGCCATTAAAACTGTACTGTTGGGGCGTTTTGGGCCGCTTGCGAAGCCTCGAAGAATCCTTTGACAGGGAAGCCAAAAATACCAGCGAAGATATTGTTAGGAAACGATCGTACCGACTGATTGTAGGTTTTCACCGCTCCATTAAAATCATTCCGGGATACAGAAATTCTATTCTCTGTACCTTCTAATTGTGCCTGTAACTCCAGAAAATTCTGGTTCGCTTTCAGATTGGGGTAGCTCTCCGCAACGGCCAACAGCCGCGACAGGGAACTGCTCACCTGCGCCTGGGCTGCCTGAAACTTCTGGATATTCTCGGGCGTCAATTGATCCGCCGTAAACTTTACCTGAGTTGCACTGGCACGAGCCTGAATAACGGCCGTCAACGTACTTTTCTCAAAATTAGCTGCACCCTGAACAGTTTTAACTAAGTTCGGGATCAAATCGGCCCTGCGCTGGTATTGAGTTTGGACTTGCGCCCACTTTTCCTGTACGTTTGTATCGGTCTGAACTAAACCGTTATAAGAGCTACAGCCGTACATACCCAAAAACAGGGCAATAACCACCACGATAATTAATGTCTTTGACATGGTCTGTTGAAATGCAAATTGTTAGTAATGGATTCAAAGTTGCCCAAAACTAATACTTTGTTGACGTAAAACTACGCCAGTGGTATTTTTCTCTATTTTGCTTGGGGGTTTGTATTGATGATTGGCATTACCCAATAACTATATTTTTCAATGAATCTTACGTTAACCGGAAAGACTGCCCTTGTTTGTGGCAGTACGCAGGGAATTGGTCGCGCTACCGCTATTGAGCTGGCATTGCTGGGTGCTAACATCGTATTGATGGCTCGAAATGAGCAGACTCTTAAAACTACGCTGGCTAATTTAGACACGACCAAGGGTCAAAAGCACTACTACATTGTTGCTGATTTTAGCCAGCCGTCGGCTGCTCCGACGTCTCTGGCACAACATTTGGCCCTATTTCCCGACGTACATATTTTAATTAACAATACGGGCGGTCCGGCGGGTGGCCCGCTGATTAACGCTAAGCCAGAGGAGTTTGTGCAAACATTCCATAACCATCTACTTACTAATCAGGCCCTGGTTCAGGCGGTTTTTCCAGCCATGAAGAAAGCTGGTTTTGGTCGGATTGTTAATATTATCTCAACATCTGTCAAGCAGCCGATTGTGGGCTTAGGAATCTCGAACACCATTCGGGGAGCGGTTGCACAATGGGCAAAAACGCTTTCTCTGGAGATTGCCAGCTTTGGCATTACAGTTAATAATGTATTGCCGGGTTATACCGAAACGGCCCGTTTAGCCGCTGTATTGACTATGCGGGCAAAAGCTTCCGGCAAAACAGAGGAAGAGGTTGCCAAACAGATGGAAAGCGAAATGCCAACGGGGCGGTTCGTCAGAGCCGAAGAAGTAGCTGCAGCCATCGCTTTCCTATGTACACCGGCAGCAGCCTCTATCAATGGTATTAACCTTCCGGTAGATGGAGGAAGAACGGGAAGCCTTTAGCTGAGATGTAAGATTCAGCGTTTATGGCCGATTGTTAGCTGAGCTTAGTCTAGCCGATAATTTCATTAGTTAGACTAAGCTATTTTTAAACGCATAGGCTACCATGCCAGCCGTATTTTTAGTGCCGGTTTTTTCGAGAATCCGTAAACGATGCCCTTCAACCGTACGAGGGCTAAGAAATATCTTTTCACTGATTTCAAGTGTTGAAAGTCCTTCACAAATAAGCATTAGCACTTCCTTTTCACGCTCGGAGAGCAAAATTTTACTATTATAAAAACCATTAACTGGCTTCGCTACGGTCGTTTTATTGGTCATTTTCCGAAGCATTGCTTTCGACACGAATTCGTTCAGGTAAACGCCTTCGTCCATCACTTTCCGAATAGCTTTTTCCACCTCTCCAGCTTCAGCATCTTTCAGTAAATAGCCACTAACGCCCTTTTCGAGCAGGTGGAGCACCATGCGATCTTCATCATGCATTGTTAGCACGACAATTTTGATAAGGGGGTAATTTTCGCGCAGATAATCAGCTGTAGCTGTGCCGTCCATAACCGGCATTTGAAGATCGAGCAACACAACGTCAGGTAATTTCCGGGCAATCCGATCAATTAATTCCTGCCCATTGGCGGCTTCCAGAACCAGCTCAAAATCGTGAATCTGCCCAAGTATAGTCGCCATTCCAACGCGAAATAAAGTATGATCGTCGCAGAGGGCCAATTTAATTTTTCGCATGGAAGAGGAAGAGTTTAAATACTGATGCCGTATTCGTTGTACAGAAGAAGAATCATTTGGCAAACAAATTAACTCATTAAATCAACAGGTTGCGCGTCATAGAGCCGAACCTGTATATGAATCTGTGAGCCGCGACCGGGGGCTACATCGAATGTAACGTGCCCATTCACGACACTCAAACGACTTTCAATATTCCGCAGTCCCAACCCGCCCTGTTTGTTTTCCATAATCACGTCAAAATCAAAGCCTACTCCATCGTCAAGCACCGATAACCGGACCTCATTATCTATACTAAATAGTTGAATAATAATATGCCTGGCGCGGGCATGCCGAATGGCGTTATTGACTAACTCCTGCGTAATTCGATAAAGCATCAGATCCAGAGCAGGCGGAAACGGAATTGCCGATTCAGGATATGTCAACTGTACTTCGGTATCTTTATCGGTAGCGCGATCGGCCAGTTCTTCAAGGGCGGCCAGCAAGCCGAAACGTTCAAGAGTTGTGGGGACTAAATTGCGGCTGATACGCCGAACATTAGTCATTGTTTCGTCGATCATGGAGCGGGTTTTCTGAAACTGAAAACCCAACATTACGTCATTGCCCGCCTGTCGTTCCAGCTGATTAAGGCTCATTTTTGTCACAGACAGCATAGTACCAATACCATCGTGCATATCCTCAGCCAGTCGCTTTCGTTCTTCTTCCTGTCCCCGGAAAGTCGCGGCCATCAGGTCGCGCCGGTGCTGGACCTGTAATTCCTTGAAGGCCAGTTGTTGTTTTGCCTGTTTTTGCTGATAATATGCCACAAAAATGATGATGAACACCGCCATCGTCAATAATACGGCCGTACCCAAGGCAATCACAAAACTAGAGTCTATTGACATAAAGGCTATTGACCGATCAAAGTAAATTTCGATAATATACGCTGAATATCAACTAATTAACTGTAAGTATTGAGCGAATGGTAAAATTTAGCAGGAGAAGTTTTATCTCCTGCTGATAAATTGGTCAACCACTGTTAATTACAGGGTTTTCTTATAAAAATGCCTTGTGTGAGGTCAGATTCTCAAATCTGACCTCACAAGAATAGTCTGATTATCAACGTGTCAGTTTTTATAAGAAAGCCCTGCTGGTAATTATGAGGCAACTCTGTATAAGTTTGTGTACTAGCAGTCAAACATTATAACAGTAATCACAGCAGTGATGCTGCTTATCTATTAGAATAAATGTATCAAATTAAATTTTCCTGTTCATATTTGCTCAACCAAAGTCCATGAGCAGAGAAGAAACAGAAAATAATGAATAATACTTGACTAGCATTCCAATATTTATCAAATACTTCGGCAGAAACTTTGTTTATATCCTTATACCAATATTCGCTAAAAAGCATGATGAAAAATGTGCCGGTAGAATAAATAAGTAATCCAGACGTGAACCAGAACATACTGTGCTTAGTAATATTCTTCACGCGCATGTCAGTTATTATTTTATTGAAGTATGATAGGCAAAAAAATATTGCAAAAAGTCGGTAAGCTGATAAACTTACAGAGGAGACAGCATTACTTTGGTAGGTAAAGAGACTGAAAATAAAGCAAAGTGTGGCTAAAAATAAGGCAAGTCGCTTCCAAGTAAGGGAGCGAAAAGATGAAAGCCCAATAGCTAATACTATCAATATATTAAATAATATTTCAATATTTTGTAGATATAAATTATTATGCTTTAAAATTGATTGATAAATAGAAAAAGACTCCTTTGCAAAAAAGAATAAAAAAAATGCAAGAATAAATTTTGATGCTAAAGAAATGTACTTATAACGAAATAATCCTACAATGACAGGTAGGCCACTACTTAAATATGTGATAAAATCTAAAGGATATTTTCCCCATAATAGTAGTAGCCTCTCAAGCATAATAGTAATAAATAAATTAGTTACTGTCCGCAATGTTGTGGACAAGGCATTCCATCGCCTACTGTCATTTCTCCCTCATTGCCATCCCCACCATCATCTTTTAAACCGCCAGGTCTAGTATAAACAGGCAAATCTCGGCCCCGTAAATCTACAGCTGTCAATAGAACACGGGAGGTGTGTTTTCCCTTACCCTGTTCGGTAGGTTTACCATTGTCGTCTTCCCAGCGATTGGCATAGTGGATGCGAATTCCTACACAATCTGGCTGTTTAAGCAGCTCATTTACTTTGGCGAGACCAAAAAACTCCGAACGAGTATACTCATTCTCCTTGTGACCACAGGCTAGCTTAGCGTTGCGGTATGCCTCCTTCATGGGCCTGGTTTCTGTGGGGCTTAGGAAGCGCCCTGCATTTTCATTGAAAACGTTATCACTCATAAGAAAAAAGGTTGAAATTAAATGAGGTAAGGTGGTTCTTGTATGGATAAAATTGGAAAGCACATCTAAATTACGAAAAGTCTGTTTGTGCGCCAACCCTCATAATCTCAAACCATTAGATCAATACGTTGATAGTCAATTAATTAGTACACATAGGCCATTTACCAACGCGTATTTATACGTATTAAAGTGCGGGCTTTTGCCTGATTAATTTTCAATAATAAAAACCAGTATTTATGCTCTCAAATAGCTACCCGCTAAACAATTACCTTTATTTTGTCGCTAGTGAACACTCCGTTTGAGCAAGCTTCAGCAAAGACATTTCTTATAGGTTAGGTCAATGAAAAACGCCGGAGCAACTTGCCCCGGCGTTTTTTTGCTCTTGTATAACCTTAATAAGCTATACCTATTTTAGAATATTTAATAAATAGCGTCCATAACCACTTTTGACCAACGGCTGAGCAATAACAGCGAGTTGTTCTGCATTGATGAACTTCATACGGTAAGCAATCTCTTCAATACAGCCGATTTTCAATCCCTGCCGTTGCTCAATGACATGGACAAATTGCCCGGCTTGCATTAACGATTCAAATGTACCGGTGTCGAGCCAGGCGGTTCCTCGATCCAGCACACCAACTTTGAGCCTACCCTGTTCCAGATACACCCGATTTATATCCGTAATTTCCAATTCACCTCTGGGCGATGGCTTAATGTTTTTAGCGATTTCAACAACGTCATTGTCATAGAAATACAAACCCGGAACCGCATAATTTGATTTAGCCTTCTCCGGTTTTTCTTCGATAGACAAAACATTAAAATGTTCATCAAACTCCACTACGCCATAGCGTTCGGGATCATGCACCTGATAAGCATATACCACACCGCCGTCGGGGTCGTTGTTGGCCTGAAGTAATTTTGACAGACCCGATCCGTAGAAAATATTGTCGCCCAATACCAGGGCAACTTTATCATCACCAATAAATTCTTCGCCGATAATGAAGGCCTGCGCCAGTCCGTCGGGACTGGGCTGAACAGCATAGCTGAAACGGCATCCAATACGCGTACCATCGCCAAGTAATTTTTCAAAATGCGGCAAATCGTGGGGCGTCGAAATAATAAGAATATCGCGAATACCAGCCAGCATCAGAATTGACAGTGGGTAATAGAT
>JANXVQ010000902.1 GCA_025351545.1 Spirosoma sp. | reverse complement strand
GTATTGGTTGAGAAGAAAACGACTGTGGCGACTTGGTAAGTGTCGTGTCGGCCATACGGACGTATCGTACGGTAAGCGTCGAATCCTGCACGAATACTTTACTCACCGAAAGTTTGGGGGGCGTTCTGGTTGGCGGCAGGGCAATGCCAATAGCCATTTCTTTGTCAAAATTTAGCCCATCGGGTTTTCGGCTCATGGTTGTGGCCGGTTGAAATACCTGCCCAAACGCTTCGGCTCGCTCGAACACAAAAAGTGTAGGTTTTCCTTTGTTGACAGGCGCTTCATTGTTCAAAAAATAACCCTTGAGCAGACGGTATTTTAAATTGACCTGAGCCAAAGCAAATAGACTAAAAGACAGGCTGATAGCAACAAAAACAGGCGTACGGAAACGGTGAATAAAGGAGGCAGAAGCAGACATAATCAGACAAAAACTAAAGGATAATCCTATCTAGCTAACGTCTGATTGTTGGATTCGGTGTATGTATGGACAGAAAAAAGACCGCTTACCTGGGTGGTGGAGAGGTTGAGTCCGCTGGATTTTGAATGGTCATGCCCGATACGTTAAAGCAGGAACTCTCATTGTCGCTCTTGCATTCAAACAAATCAAACGATTCCACGCCCTTGTCTAACCGCTCGAAATAAAGCACGAACGGTACTTTTTCATCATTTTTAATGTCGCGGCTTTCGGGCGATGTTGGGATGCCTTCAGACTTGATCAGTGCGTATGTTTTCTTGCCGTCGGAGGAGGCCAAAACGGCTTTAGGGTTGAACGAAATGCTGCTGCTGCCGAAATAATTGTTGTTTCGCTCGGTCCTGTCTTTCCCAAATGTCAGGTACAAAACTGTGTAACTGGCTGTCAGACGGATATCGGTCACGCGGATATCGGGGTCCTGTGAATGACCAAGTCCACCTTGCGGGTCTGGATAAAGCCGGGGCTGAGAAACGACCAAAGGCTGATTCGGCAGGTAATACTCAGCACCATCGGCTGGAGCATTCACCGCTGGCGGTCGGTGCGAGGTACAGGCAGAAGCGAGCAGGATGAGGGCGACGAAGGCTTTCATACGATTAAATTACGTCCTTTCGTCCAAATAACCAATAACTTATTTCGTCTGTTTTTCTGTTATCCCTTCAGATAATGTTTCCCAGATTTTATCGTATACCGCTGTGGCTGAAAGCGTTTCGCCCACATTCCGGTTACTCACAAAAACGGCATGGTGTTCGCGTGCTGTCCCAAGCCGCCCATGCGAACCTTTAACGAGCGTAGCATCCAGCGAAATCACGTTCATCAGGTATCGGAAACCAAGCAATTTTCGACCTAGTTTGTAACCCGCTTTGAGTTTGATGAGCGGATTCGTCTGGTCCATAAACATCTCAACGGGGTCGTAGCCAGGCTTCTGGTGAATGGCTACCAGACGGGCGAAGTCCGGCGCACGGGCATCATCGAGCCAATAATAATAGGTGAACCAACTATCGGCATTGGCTACCACAACCAGGTCGCCGGAGCGCTCATGGTCAATGTGGTATTTCTTCTGTTGTTCCTTATCCAGAACCAGTTCTATGCCCGGTGTTTTTTCCAGCAACGAACGGACTTTATCAAAAACCGTGGGGTCGTTGATATATACGTGCGCAATTTGATGGTCGGGTGTGGCGAAAGCGGGCGAAGCGCCCCCATCCAACAGTTCTAAACCGCGCTCTTCCCGATAGCGGATCATCCCGGCTTCGCGCAAAATCCGGTTGATATGAATCGGCTTGCTCACATTCGTAATGCCGTATTCCGACAGGACGATTATTTCGGCGTTCTGCTTTTCGTAGAACTGAATCAGGTCGCGGCAAACGTCGTCGATTTCACGCAGGTCATTCGCAATTTTCGAAAAATCCTGCCCGGACCGCACCGGCGGACCGGCGGGACTGCCAAATTTCTGCAAACAGTAATCCAGGTGCGGCAGGTAAATGAGCGTCAGGGTTGGGTTATGCCATTTGTCCACTAACATAGAGGCATCGGCAATCCAACGGCTGCTTTTGATGGTCGTGGCCGGTCCCCAGAATTGAAATAACGGAAACGTACCAAGTTCTTTCTGAAGCCGGTCGCGCAGGTCGGCGGGTTGGGTATAGCAGTCGGGTAATTTTATGCCGTCAGACGGATATTGCGGTCTCGGCGTGGCCGAATAATCGGCGGAGGAATACATATTATACCACCAGAACATTTTCGAGACCGTGAAGTCTGGATCAAGTTTTTTCGCCCGTTCCCAAATCTTTTCACCTGCAACGAGCTTGTTCGACTGTTTCCAGAACTTCACTTCCGAATCTGTTCGGTCATACCAGCCGTTGCCAACAATCCCGGTTTCGCTGGGCCATTTTCCCGTTACGTAGGTAGACTGTACCGACGTTGTTACGGCTGGCAGCATAGGGTCGATAGTGGCCTGATGCTTACTGGCAAACCATTGTTTGAGAAAAGGCGTGTGCTCGCCAATGAGCGAATATGACAGGCCTACAACGTCGAGTACTACGGTCTTTTTCATGTATTTTGACAGGATTGGCGGATGGACAGGATTATTGGATACAGGGAAAACCCGTTAATCCAATAATCCTGTCGCTAAAACCCACTTCATTTCTCGTTCGATGGAGTCCACCAGATCAAGTTTCAAATCGTCTGGCAAAACATCCCAGGTGTATGTTTCTACTTCCATCTGATTCGTGAACTTACTGGTAGCCTGTAAATTACGGATAGTCAGGATGTCATCCTGCGTTGATTGCAGAACGCCGTATTCCGAAATAAATATGGGTACGTGAAAATGGGCGCGCCATTCTACATGGTCATCGTTGAAGGCAGCCAGTGCGTCGGGCAAATCGGCAAATCGCAACAACGCCCCCGACCGTGTGCGAGCTACCACCTGATGCAGATAAGTAGGTTCATTGAACTGCTCGAAAGCCTTCCATATCGCTTCACGTCCTTCCTCAGCCGAGGGCGACCCCGGTTCCGGAAATTCTGCTTTCAAAGCGGCACTGATCTGCACCTTTCCCACTTTCAGGCCGTACTTTTTAAGTTTTTCCAGTACTTCGGCTGGTTCTTCGTAACCAACCGCAAAATGACAAACGTCGTAGCACAGCCGAACATGCTCACAAATAGCATTTTCTGCCTCTTCGTCGGTCAGGTCAAATTGCTCGCTTAATTGCTCGATGCCCATTGGCAACAGATAATCTGTAAACCAGGAAATAAACTCGTCAGTCGTTTCAATCACGCCATCCGGTTCGGGTTCCAGATCAAGGTGCATGAGCCGGTCGGTTTGGTTACGCAACCGAATTAAATCGGCCACGACTTCAAGCACGTTTTGAGTCGTTTGTGAAAAAATGTGGTCACGGGCGGCTGGTTGCTCCCATTCAAACCAACGTCGATAGGAGAGCGGTGAGGTTGATACGCCACCCTGAATGGCATTACCCAGCTCATCGACCGGCAACAGAACGGATAAAATCCGAAATAGCCGTTTGGTATATTCAACCCGCGCTTCGGTGGTCCAGTCGGGCGTATGGACCTGATCTTTAACAACGGTATGATGAAAGCCACCGAACGGAAAGCCATTCATCGTGAAGATGTAACAACCGTTCTGGGCCAGCCAATGTTGAAACGCCACCAGATTTTCGGGTATTTCCAGTTCCTCGCTAGCCACATTGGATAATCGTAAACCAATGCCAAACGGCGCATCGGGCGACAGTCGCTGCTTTAGTTCAGGTACGGATTTTTGTAAGGCGTCAAAGTGATCGGTCCAGGTTTCGCCCGCGTGGATATTTGTACAATAACCGAGATGGCCGAGAGCAATAGAGTTCATACGAGTTGTGCCTGTTGTTCCTGCCTTTTAAGCGTAGCAATTGCCTGCCGAATGCGGTCGGCGTCCATTTCATGCACTTCTACTCCCCGGCCAATGTCCTGTAACAGCATAATGGTTAATTGACCGCCTAAATGTTCACGAAATTCGGTAAGTCCTTTCAGCACACCCGCGCTATTGTCAGCGTCGAGCATGGGCTGATAGAGAGAAAAACCAAGGATACGGAGCGTATTCAGAATCCGGTTGGTATCGGCTTCGGTAAGCCAGCCGAGTTGGTGCGAATACAGGCTGTCCATAGCAATGCCAATGGCAACGGCTTCGCCATGACGGATCTCAAAGTTGGTGAGTTGTTCCAGTTTGTGGGCGCTCCAGTGGCCAAAATCCAATGGTCTGGATGAACCCATTTCAAACGGATCTCCACCTGAAATATGCTGTAAGTGCATATCGGCACAACGGTGGATAAGGTACTGCATGGCCGTCATGTCGCGAGCGGCCAGGGCCTGAGCGTTGGCTTCAATCCACTCGAAAAACTGGACATCTTTAATGAGCGCTACTTTAATAGCTTCCGAAATGCCTGCCCGCCAGTCACGATCATCGAGGGTCGTTAAGAATCGACTGTCGTTGAAAACCGCAACGGGTGGTACGAATGTGCCGAGAAAGTTTTTCTTCGTTCGGTAATTAACGCCATTCTTTACGCCTACACCCGAATCGTTTTGTGAAAGCACGGTTGTCGGGATGCGAATATGGCGAATGCCCCGGTGTGAGATAGCGGCTGCATAGCCTACTAAATCCAGCACCGATCCACCGCCAATGGCCGCTACATAGGAGTGGCGGTCAATACCGTACCGGTCGATCGCGTCCACAATTTTCTCAACTAAATTGGGGTCATTTTTTGCCGCTTCGCCACCTGGAATGATCAACAATTCTGGCACAAGATCAACAAGATCAGTGTGTTGGGCGAAATAGGCGTTGATGGTTGTTGGCAAGTCAGGATGCGTATCGACAACGCCCGAATCAATGATGAATAAGATCTTTTTTCGGGTATCGGCAGTAGCTTGCTGGCTGAAAAAGTCGGCGAGTAACGAATTGGTAGTATCAAAAATACGCTCAGTGAAGAAAACAGTGTACGTAAACCGAACGCTAAAAGCTTGATGCAGGTGATCCATGAAAGAATAAGGACAGTTGAGTTGTACCGTTCTTATCCCTCAAAAATACAATCAAATCGTTAATGGTTCCTTATTATGTCATTTATACGCAGAAAAAAGGAATTCGCTGACCAGTAATCAGGAAGATCAGGCAGGGCTTTCTTCACCAGTACAGCACCTTATATTTTACGGCTCCATAGAGTCGCCAGTAAACCGATAAAAATGGTGTAGCAACAGCCGTCAGGATAGCATGTTTAAGCATGAGCCAGTTTAAGGGTGAGTTAGGCAGATGATGCATGACTAAATATGCCGATAAAACAGTCCAAATGCTCAAGCCCATAGTAGCAATACTTCCCTGACCAATCAGCAGACCAATCAGTCCAATAATCATACTCACCACAGAAGCATAGTAGCGGAACACTTGCCGCCGATAGGCTGGAATACGCTCCCGAAATAGACTGGGATGGCGTTTATAGAGCAGGGCATCATAGCAATTTTTTCGCTCATCCTGAAGCAATCCATACCAGGGGCATGGGCGAATAGGGTAAACGACAACCGCTTCGGGGCATTTCAGGATGGGAATTCCCGCCTGAAGAAATTTGAACTGCAAGTCACTGTCCTCTCGCCAGGCCGTATCAAATGCTTCTTCAAATCCGCCAACGCGTTCTAGCGTAGATTTGCGGCAAAAGCAATTGGCCGCCATAAATTCGGCACGTTTCAGGAAAGTGGCCGTGCGATCGAGGGGCGTCGGCTGGTTTGGTAAAAGCACCCGCATTTGTCCGCTCATGACTTGAGCTCCCCGCTGAAAACACGTCAGTGCCGATGAAAGCCATTCTGGTTCGGGTAAACAGTCATCATCGGTAAAGGCGATAATACGCCCGGCGGCTGCTCGCCAGCCCCGATTTCGGGCCGCAGCCGGGCCGCGTCGTTCGGTCTGGCTCAGATAACGCACTTCGATAGTCCCACCATCGCGGGCAATTTGCTTGGCAAAGAGTGAAACGGCGGTTTCGGTTTCGGGTGAGTTACCTTCATCAACGACAATAATCTCGAATTGATCGCATGATAACCGTTGACGACTTAGTGCATCGAGGCATTTGAGTAGTAAGGCCGGCTGTTTATAGGTTGGGATTACAACCGAGAATTCAGGGAGCATAGCAACGATTAGAAATGAGTATGTTGTTGGATAAGAATCAGAAAACGATTCCAATGAGTGTCTGCCAGTCACCAAAAAAGCGGATGGGACACACTTGTCTTTTCCAAATCAAGACATGTTCATTTCAATGCAAAAACCTGACCAAAATCGTTAAGATGATTTTGTGAATGAATATATTTGTTGTTAATCGATTGTTAATAAGGTTATTATGTTTTAAATCTATACTAAATAGAATTGCTACGGGCGAACTGAAAAGACCAATGGCCCGTTTATCTTCACAAAATCACCTATTTAACCTTTCTATGTCTCGTATTGCCCTCATTACTGGCGCAACTTCTGGTATTGGCCGCGCCACTGCAATTGCCTTTGCTGACCTCGATTACCGGATTATTCTTTGCGGTCGTCGGCAGGACCGTTTACAGGAACTGGAGGAACAACTTAGTGCCCAGACTGCCGTGACAACACTCAATTTTGATGTGAGTAATTGGACCGAAGTCAATGACGCTATCAGTACACTTCCCGACGAATGGAAAGCCATTGATATTCTGGTCAATAGCGCCGGCAGTGCACAGGGAATGTCAGCTATTCAGGAGGGTGACCCCACCGACTGGGATCTGATGATTGATGGAAATGTGCGGGGATTACTTTACGTTTCGAAGGCTGTTATGCCCGGGATGGTTGAACGTAAACGAGGACATATTGTTAACTTGAGTTCGATTGCGGGCAAACAAACCTATGCCAATGGCGCTGTATATTGTGCCAGTAAAGCCGCCGTTGAAGCCCTTAGCGCGGGTATGCGGCTAGATATGACCCAGCATGGCATCAAGGTAACAAACATTGCGCCGGGTGCTGTTGAAACCGAGTTTTCAGTTATACGTTTCAAAGGCGATGCCGATCGGGCGGCTAAAGTCTATGAAGGTTTTACACCCCTCACCGCCGACGATATTGCCGATACGATTGTTTATGCCGTTACAGCTCCTGCTCATGTTACCATCGCCGATATAACGATTCTGGCTGCGGCCCAGTCGGCGGCTACCACGATTCACCGGAAGTAAATTTCATATAGCCAGAGCAGGGATTACTGCAAAAAAAACGTGCCGCGGTTTGTTGCGGTAATCCCTGCCTGTTACAAGGCACATGAGCGAGACTGATCTACAACAGTATCCAATCATTAATACTCTTGAAAAAGCTACTGAATCGACTTCGAACTACTCATTAATTGGGTCAATACCGCTGGTTCTACCCGGTGACCACCATCGAATGCCGTGATTTTCAGCGTAGGCACATCAGTTTGTAACCGGCGCATGTATCCATCAATATCTTCCAGTTCCAGGAGGTAATTGTCCTGCCGACCATAAACGTAATGCGTTTCTGTCGTACTAAGCGCAACCGGGCTAATCAGGTCAGAAAGGCCATTTGGGAAATAGCCCGCCCATAAAATAAGCCGATCAGCGTGGATATGCCGGTTGTTTAGCCATCGGCAAGCCGTAGCTGCTCCCTGCGAGAAACCGAATACCGTGATTTGTACACCAGATTTAGTAGGGTTGCGACCATCGAGGATGAGATCGTAAAGTGAATTCAGGTAGGGCAGAAAATCAGCGATTTCCTGGTCGCGGTCTTCCCGAGTTATCCAGGAGGCACCCACTCGTTGGTAGTCGGCATCCAGATACGCCCGCGACAAACCCTCCGGCACCACAATCAGTGTTTGTCCATCGTCTAAGTCGGTAAATTTCCGGCTGAAATATTTTGCTAACTGTCCAAATCCATGCAGACAGAACCAAATGTTTTTCGTTTTGTCGGTTAGTTCGCCGAGGGTGTAATAACGGGCCGTGCGCTTGACGGTAAGATGATGTTCGGTCATTTTTTTTGTAATAGCTGCACATCCCGGCTCATCGCTGATTTTCCAATCTGTAGCGATTTCGATAATTCGGTTTGTCGAATGCCCGGTTGTGCGAAAATGTGCATAAGCAATCCCGCCTGAGCAAATGTGACACCCTCCGCTGTGAAGGCACTATTATAGCGCCCCGTTACAACTCGTGCCAGCTTCCTGAGCCGGCCTGCAATACAATAGGTTTATTCATATCGTAAATATTAACCGACGAAGTTGCATATACAACTTTTGTCTACAAAAAAAGTCATTCGATAAATGCTATCGAATGACTTTTTTTGTGAGTGCCGAAGCGTGGTTACGCAGAATTATTTAGTGTGCGAACAAAACCGATTTATACCAGCCGTTTCGTGCCTTAAGCGTCTATGGGTTGGGGCGATGCCTCATTTAATATTATTTCTTTTGGTGGATGCTGGCTCCAGAAAGTGGCTAGTAACGAGCCTGTTGTGTTCATGATTGGACCGAAGAGGGCAGGGGCAAGCCCTACGGTAGCAATCTTACCCATCTGAACGGCAATACCCGATGCCAGTCCGCCGTTTTGCAGTCCGACTTCAATTGCCACCGTGCGGCAACTTTGTTCGTCCATACCGAAGAGCCGTGCGCTCCAGTACCCCAATGTAAAGCCAGTCAGGTTGTGTATCAGAACGCAAAGGGCCAATGTCCAGCCCACCGTCAGCAGACTATCGCGTCCGGTAGCCGTGATAATGGCAACAATCAGTACAATGCCCCCCATTGAAATGAGCGGCATAACGCGGTTGAGAACAACGGCTGATTTATGAAAAATACGGTTCAGTGCCAATCCTACTATGACGGGCAAAATTACGATCTCCATAATTTCGACCATCATTTTTAAGAACGAAATTTCAATAAATTGCCCCGCCAGCAAGGTCATCAACGCGGGCATTAAAAAAGGTGCCAGTAAAGTTGCCAGCGTTGTAATAGTGATTGACAGCGGCACGTTGGCTTTGGCGATAAAGCACATTACGTTCGAGGCTAGTCCGCTGGGTGAACAACCGATTAACACCACCCCAGCCGCAATTTCGGGCGGAAACCTGAACACATTGGCCAGGGTGAAGCCCAACAGTGGCATAATCAGGAAATGGCATGATACGCCAATGAACACGGCTCTTGGCTGTTTTATGACACTCTCGAAATCCTTGATCGACATGGTTGTACCCATGCCCAGCATGATGATTTGCAGCAGCGGCACAATCAGTCTTTTCATCGGGAAATCACCTATTTTGGTGAACGGTCCGGGGAAAGTCATGGCTACTGCCACAGCGGCAATAATCAAGGCGGTATAAATTAAATTGCTGTATGACGAGCGGGCATTGGTTTCAGCTTTCATTTCCTGAACTAAACAATTACAATGAATAAGAGGAATCGACTTTAAAAAGCTTCAACACAACTAAACTTACCCGTTATGAATGTAGTCTTCATCAAACATTACCCATCAATCGACGCAAGAACGCCTTCTTTCAGTGAATATGTTGAGGTTATAATCTGTGAAATTCCATACGTTTTGAGTACATAATCGATCAGGCATACCGCCACAACAATCATATCAACCCGCAGTTCGATCATGCCGGGAATCTGCATCCGCTCGGTATGATTTCGGGTAATCAGCAATTCATACGCGCGGTAAAACTCAGCAATGGGCAACATGAATGTGTTCTGGTCCGGATCGGGCAGATGGCCCTGTTCGTGCATGCACCACATGTCTACCAAGGTGTCAAAAGAACCCGATGAACCGACCAGAACTGTTGGCTGATACTGGTGGATTGCATTAGCCAGGGGCACCAGTTGCTCCTGAAAATAATCGTAGAGCCGATTGATACTGCCTGAACGTATAGGGTCAGTGGTCATGAATTTTTCGCGCAGACGCTGTCCGCCGATCTCGAAACTTTGTTTCCAGAAAATTCGCGACTGATTGCCCAGAATAAACTCAACACTACCGCCCCCAATATCCACCACCAGCGACGTTGTATTATCCAGAGCGCCAGCCGCCCGAACGCCTTTGTAGATGTATTCGGCTTCCTGTTCGCCCGAAATAACCTGAATCTGGATGCCCGTTTCCTGCCGGACGCGATCAATAAATTCACGCTGATTGCTGGCAGCGCGAATCGCGCTGGTGCCCGTTGCTATAACCTGGCTGAGGGCAACGCCATATTGGTCGAGCACCTGCCGGAAAAAAGTCAGGACGCCCAGTGCCCGGCCGATACCTTCTTCTGTGATGAACCCCTGATTGATACCGGCCTGCCCGATTCTAGCTGGCTGGCTTTCGCGGAACAGGGTTGAATAGGTAGAACCACTTTTTTCGACAATCAGCAGGTGAAAGGTATTGGTCCCTAAGTCAATAATGGCTTGTTTCATAGTTGCAAAGCTATTACCTTTGCCGTCCGGTTTTTAGCTAAAACAGATTTTTTAAGACATGCTTATTATTAACGTAAAAGACAACGAGTCGATTGACAAAGCCCTGAAGCGTTTCAAGAAGAAATTCGAGAAAACGGGTGTGTTGCGGCAGTTGCGGTCGCGGACGGCTTTCCAGAAACCGTCGATCAAGCGTCGCACAGAAATAATCAAAGCCACGTACAAAGAACGTATGTACGGCAATCACACCGAGCAATAGCCGATGTGAGGCAGTTGGTTATAAATCGCTGAATGCGCAGTCAGCGATTTAGGTTGTCAACTCAGAAATAGAAGCAGCAAACAGAGATGTTTGCTGCTTTTTTGTTTGTGCGGAGTCAGATTCTTAAATCTGACTCCACACAAACAAGTTTTGATAAGAAAGCCTTGCAAAAACAGGTTAGCTTTGGTGACGTAAAAATCAGGGAAATCAAATGAATCCCATAAATCCTGCCGGGCAAACGTTCAGTTCCGACTTCCTTCAACATATTCGCTACGAAAAACGCTTAAGCCATCATACCCTGACGGCTTACACGAAAGACCTGGAGCAATTTTGCCTGTTTCTACTGGCGGAGTGCAACATAGCCCAGCCCGAACTTGCCGACTTCCGCCACGTTCGTTCGTGGATAGTAAGCCTGGTCGAGAGCGGCCTTGATAAGTCATCGGTGAATCGCAAAATAGCTACCCTTCGTAATTTCTATGGTTTTTTACTGAGACGAAAAGTGATTGACTTCGATCCCATGTCGAAGATTATGGCGTTGAAAGCCAGCAAAAGACTGCCGCAGTACGTTGAAGAAAAACCGATGGAAATGCTGCTCAACGACATTGAGTTTGCTGCTACATTCGACGGTGTTCGCGATAAACTGGTGCTCGAATTGCTCTATGGAACGGGCATTCGACTAAGCGAGCTGACCGGCCTGAAAACCGTTGATGTAAATCTCTATGAGAAAACAATAATGGTATTGGGCAAACGTAACAAGCATCGAATCATACCGTTGACCCAACCGTTGTTTGAGCTAATTCAAGCGTATATTCTCTTAAAAGAAAAAGAGTTTTCCGGCCTGGCCGATGCTGTTTATTTAATCGTCAGCGACAAAGGTATTGCGTCTTATCCGATGCTGATTCAACGGATTGTAAAAAATAATCTCGCGCTCGTGACAACGCTCGCCACTAAAAGTCCCCACGTTCTGCGCCACTCGTTTGCCACGCATCTGCTCAACCGGGGTGCCGACTTAAATGCCATTAAAGATTTGCTCGGGCACAGTAGTTTAGCGGCTACCCAGATTTATACACATACCAGTCTGGAGCAACTGAAAAAGACCTACGATCAGGCTCACCCAAAGGCAAAAAAATAAAGAGGTTTGCTGGAAAATGGCCTGTAGAGGGCTGTTCTTCAAGGAAATACCACGGTGTGTACGGAGAGTATAGTTGTTGGCCAATTGGTTTTTAAACATAGAGATAACTCCGGTTCTGTACGATTCCCCTACATGTCATGGCAAAAAATACGCTCGATCGTCGCACTTTTATGAAAGCCACCAGCGTTGCCGCTACGGGCTTTCTAACAGATTTTTCTCCCCTTATCAACCCTGTCTTATCGGATCAGGCCAACCTCGACCCGGCAAAACCAACGCCCGACTGGACTAAATCGTTGTATGAACGCGGGACGCCAACCACCTACCGGAAAACAAAAAATGAGCTGCAATACATCGGGATGCCCGTTGGCGGAATCGGCTGCGGATGTGTGTATCTGGGGGGCGATGGGCGGCTTTGGCAGCCGCAGCGGCCATGATGTCGGGTGAACCGAGGGAAATCGTAAAGGCCGTCACCACGGGGGCGATGCGGTCAAGTCCGGCCAGAACATGGGCGGGCACACCGGAAAGTTTGGCATCCAG
>JANXVQ010000858.1 GCA_025351545.1 Spirosoma sp. | reverse complement strand
GGGGCGATCCTTCCCGCCGCCGCTCGATGCGTGCTTGCGGGGAGCGGTGGGCCAGATGATCTTTAGGCGACGAGTACACAGCCGATGGCGGGTCGAAGAGGGAGTCGTTGGCGAATACGTTCATAGTCATTTTATAAGTTGATTGTTTGTTATTAGTTAAAGGCTGATATTCAGGTACTTATATATGTCGTTTCGCGTACTGGAATCGCTCATAATAGAGCAGTCTCTATCGAATACATCAACAAGAATCAGACCTACGTAATGAAACATATATAAATAACTTATACTGTTTGCCTAACTACCTAAATTTCAGCTTTATTTTACCGTTTAATAAATAAATAATAGTTGACTTTTGTGTTCTTTTTTTTAATTTGTATTTAATAATATATAAGTAATGGAAAGCCCAATTATTATAAGTCAGCTTTAACAGGTTCCGATGCTCTCCCCAGTTTTACGTACCTTTGTTTAAGCAAGCAGTGAAACCCGTAGCGTATGCTAAATAAAGTAAAGGACATACACCAGGAAATTAAACAGTACGATATTAATTCGCCGGAGAAACTGGAGCAGTTTCGGATGCGATTTATTGGCCGTAAAGGTGTTATTACGGAATTATTTGATGGCTTAAAAGGCGTTCCGCAGGATGACCGGAGAGCCGTTGGGCAAGAATTAAATGGCCTGAAAAATTTCGCTCAGGAACGGTTCGACGCCTTTAACCAATTAATGGAAGAACAGCGAACAGCCGCCGGTAGCGCTCCGCCTGTTGATCTCACATTACCGACAATACCGAATTTAACAGGCACTCAACATCCGCTAAGCTTGGTTCGACAGCGTATCATTCAGATTTTTGAACGGATCGGGTTCAACGTGGTCGATGGTCCCGAAATCGAGTCGGACTGGTATAATTTTGGGGCCCTGAATTTTCCCGATAATCACCCGGCCCGCGATATGCAGGACACGTTTTTTGTTGAGAAATCGACCGATGGTTCTGCGTCAGATATGCTGCTGCGAACCCATACATCGAACGTGCAGATTAGATTGATGGAACACCAGAAGTCTGGTGCGGACGGTGCGCCGTCGCACTTCCGGCCGATTCGCTCTATTATGCCGGGCCGGGTCTATCGTAACGAAACAATTTCGGCGCGGGCGCATTGCATGTTCCACCAGGTCGAAGGTATTTATATTGACCGGAACGTAGGCTTTAAAGACCTGAAAGACACGCTATATCACTTTGTGAAGGAGATGTTCGAGCCAGGCACGCAGATTCGTTTCCGGCCATCTTACTTTCCCTTTACCGAACCGAGTGCGGAGATTGATATTTCGTGCCAGATTTGCGGTGGCAAAGGCTGTAATATCTGTAAGCATTCGGGTTGGGTCGAAATTGCCGGTTCGGGCATGGTCGATCCACAGGTTCTTGCCAACTGCGGCATAGACCCCGAAGAATATACCGGTTTTGCCTTTGGAATGGGCATTGAGCGCATCACACAACTGAAATATGTTGTGAATGATTTACGGCTCTATACCGAAAATGACGTGCGTTTTCTCCGTCAATTTGAAGGACTTTAACTTAATTTTGACTGATAGAATGACTGACGGGGCCGCCCGCGCGGTGACAGAATGCCGTCCGGCAGATTTTATTCAGTCATTCTATTAGTCTATCAGTCTATCATTAACCATGTCTCCAATCCGTCTTTCTGATTTAGCGTTTACGCTCGAAGCTGTCATTGACGAAGCCTTCGGGCAGAAGGCCGTATGGGTCGTGGCCGAAACGAGTGATATAAAAAATTACCCTGATCGAGGCTACTGCTTTCTGACCTTAGTGGAGCGGGAAACGGCTGGACGCGAAACGCTGGCCAAACTCGATGCCTGTATTTGGCGTAAAAATTACCATGCCATCGGCGACTTTGAGCGGGCAACGGGTGTCGCTTTTGCCCGTAATATTCAACTTTTACTGCTGATATCGGTAGGATTTAGCCCGGTATATGGATTACGGCTGGAGATTCTGAAGATTGATCCATCGTATACCCTTGGGAACATCGAACGCGAACGGCAAACGGTACTCGATACGCTTGTTCAAAACAACCCCGACCTTGTCTGGCTCGAAGACGGCCATTACATTACAGCTAACCAGCTCTTGACACGCCCGGCTGTTATCCAGCGACTGGCTCTGATTACGGCCCCTAATTCGGATGGCTGGCGCGACTTCAGGCACGAACTGGCACAAAACCCCTTCGGCTACGATTTTGTCGTAGACGAATACCTGACTCAAGTGCAGGGACAGGGCGCAGAACGAGCCATTTGCAGCCAGCTAGAGCGTATTCGTACTAGTGAAATAGCTTATGACGCCGTTGTAATTGTGCGTGGTGGCGGCTCGCAATTAGATTTCGGCTCATTCGATTCTTATTTGATGGGACAGACGGTTGCGGGATTTACTATCCCAATTCTGGCGGGTATTGGCCACGAACGTAACGTTAGTATTACTGATTTACTTTGTCATCAGAGCGTAAAAACACCCACCAAAGCAGCGGCATTTCTGATTGAACATAACAGGCTGTTTGAAGAAACATGCCTTCAATTACGCGATCGCCTGCGGATAGTTACCCGCGACGCTCTACAAACGGCCCG
>JANXVQ010000844.1 GCA_025351545.1 Spirosoma sp. | reverse complement strand
CGGCTCAGGCTGGCCATCGGGACCTGTCGCACCGATGGGCCGCGTATATTGAGCCCGCTTCCAATCTGGTTCCCAACGCCCCGAATAACCGTAGCTGGCAATCCAGTTTACCTTGCTTAATTCGCTCAGCGAATGCTCACCTGAAACCTGCGTGTTCAGAATACTGCGGTTCTCGAAGCGCTCCGAATAACTCCGCACATCAACACCGTCGATAACAAAGCTTCCGTTTCGGACAACCGTTTCTGTCGAACCCAACTGATTGTAGAGCGTTTTCCATTCCAGCGTAAATCTGGGGGAGAAACGGAAGGTCCAATTATGTAAAATGCCTAAGCGAGTACTTTTTGCATATGTAGCGTCATTGTACTCCTGCTGAACGTCGTTGGCAGTCGTGTTTTCGTAAAGTCGTAGGTTAACGTCTTGGAATTGATTGGTCAATGCGTAGTTGATGCTGGTCAGATTACTTACCCGAACGTTGCCCCACTCAAACCGCCGACCGGTATTAACCGCAATCCGTACGTCGGGAGCAACCGATATAGTTTTCAAGCCCCAGTCGTTTGGTAACAGACGAGCGTAGGAAGCCCGACGTACGGAGCTTAAGCCGTTAAATTCGCTTGCTTTAGCGGGGAAACTACTGGGTAACTGGCTTTTAGCATCCCACAAACCAAGTAAATCCAAGCCACCCCGTGAATGAGTCTGAACGTTTTTGTTCGTAGTATTTGCCCGGTACCCAACCGTAACGCCAACATCCGTAAAGTTTTGTTCGGGGCGACGTTTCGTATAGATTTTGATGATTCCCCCCGCAAAATCCCCCGGCAATTCGGCCGATCCGGATTTGTAAACAATCATCCGGTCGAGGATATTACTGGGAATAATATCGAACGAAAAAGAGCGGGATTCGACTTCGGTTGAGGGCGCGATCACATCGTTGATCAGTACGTTGTTGTAACGACTACCAAGACCACGGATAAGCACAAAGCGGTTATCAACAATGCTCACGCCGGGAACCCGACGAATGGCGGAGGCCGCGTCGCGATCCTGCGATTTTTGAATCTGCTGCGCCGAAATACCAACTGCAATCGGCTTAAGTTGCTTAATTTCAGTAATGACAGCGATTTCTGTATTCGTAGCCCGACTGGCCCGGACAACAACTTCCTGAAGGGCTTGTCCTTCTACCGTTAATTCTGTTTCAACAACGGTTGTGTTACCGGATTCGACGCGAACATCAGAGATTTCCTTTGTTTTATAGGAGATATAAGAGATAACAATTTTCTGTGTTCCGGCAGGTACGTTAACGATGGTAAAATTACCATCAACGTCGGTGGTGACGCCTAATTTTGTGCCCTCTATACGGACTGTGCAGCCAATGAGCGCTTCTTTCGTTTTTCCGTCACGGATGGTGCCGCGAACAGTGCCGAGGGGCGCGTCTTTATACGCAGATACGGCTGTGTACGTAAAAAACAGGAAGAGTAATAAAACAGTACGAGTAGTCATGATTGTTTAAGTGTCGCTTTCGCACCGCAAAACTACCGGCCTACGATTTCTTCCGGATTACCTAAATGTTATGTTACTCGTCCCGCATGTTATGCTTTTTTAATCTAGTTTTAATCCATAAGATGTTACTGTTAATTTGTCCATCAGTTGACTTGCAAAACCGCAACATTGCGCTAGCTCCTTATCAATCTGCTCATTAAAAACAGCAGGCAGATTGTAAGTCAGGCAGTATAAGCGAATTGTTTAACCAGAGGAGTTTATGTAAACAGGCAGCTGGTATAAGTTATGACTGCACGAGTAAGGCAGCCAGCCAAAATCAGTTTATTCATGACACCTTACGAATGCGCTCTATCGAAAAAGCTCACTCAGGCCATCGAGCTGAATGACAACTTATCGAAACTGGCAAAAGCAGACAGCAATGGGGCGGCTCCAGAAGCGCCAATTTTGCATGCGCTCATCAGACAGATAAAAACCACGGATCAACAGTTCGATAGTCAATTGCTTCGTTACCAGGATCTTTATGAAAAACGCATGCGGTTGTCAAACGGAACGGATGGGTGTATAAAGCAACTCAATGACATGCTCTGGGAGGACATTGCCTACCAATTTAAGCCCGGCACACTGACCAACGGCTTAATCAGGGTCATTTACCGGAAAATTTATCATTTACCGCTTCAATCGTTTCCACTTCCGAAACGGAAACCGGTTCTCCACAAAGATGTTCGTTTACATGAGGATTCATATGCATTGCTGGGAAGGTATTTTAGCTGGCTTATCGACCTGTTGCCTATGGTTAATTTTACGCCGGTTCGGTCGGCCTACTGCCTGTCTGAGCTTAGGCAGCGCGCCAATCAATTCAATACGTTATCTCAGCAAGTAATGAACGAAGCTGAAATGCTGCGGAGTGTCCAGTTTGCACAAAGCCAGTTATACAAGCAATTAGACCTGGCAATGAGCGCGGCTAGAGGTCGTTTACTCCTGCACAAACGGGAAGCACAACGAATTACGATGTAGCGATAAAATCATGAGCAAAAGAAGCTATTGAAAAGGTAGTTGCTCAAGAAGCAGAAGTATAAGACAGCCCAGTTCCGAAAAGAACCGGGCTGTCTTTAAGATATGGGCTCCATCCAGACCTATTTTAAGGCGGTTGTCAACGTCACGAAATAGATTCGATTCAGGTCAACCTTACCCGTAGCCGGTAAAATCTTGGCCGTAAGTCAAGGGCGATTTCGCCGGTGTTGCCCTGGCCTATTGGATTAGGAAGTCCAGTTAACAACTGGCCAGCGGCATTTTTGTGTAGAATAGTCTGCTCAAGTACTAACTGATTCCCAACTACACGAAATTTACCGACCTGGGGTGTAAAATCAGCTTTACCGAAAACAATAGAATTGGCTGCTGATCCGGCGGCATTTGACCCTCGATCAGTCAGCAAATAAAAGACAGCGGGATCAATAGGATCGGCCGCGATGGCGGAGCCAAACCCACCATTCTTCTGATCGGAGAGTTAATTCGTTATGCCCACTCATATACTTCTTCAGCCAGGTTTTCTTTCGCTAATAATTTCTCCAGAACCTCTTTGGCAAAGGCGGTCTTATCTGATTTACGATAGTTTTCCTTATTTAATGCACCGGAGGGTGGTGTAAAGTACTGACTAACACGCTCACAGGTAGCCCAGAGCCGAGGATTCATCGTGATTTTGTACTGCCGAATAGGCGTATCAACGCCAAACCACAGCCTGACTACATTATCTAAAGTCACTTTCATTATAAGGCCCATACTAATCAAAAAAAGTTTATTTGGTGTGTAATTTTCGTTTACCACTGTCTTCGTACCCCCAAAACAGAAAATCACTGGCGTTTACCAGCATCTCGAATCCTATTTCATATCGTTCATTTCGTTG
>JANXVQ010000406.1 GCA_025351545.1 Spirosoma sp. | reverse complement strand
GTTTTTTACGTAAAGCGTCATAGCGAAGCAGGGCTTCCAGATAATAATAGTCTGCATAAATGATGGGTGTATCTACTTCGCTTTTCTGAGGTTTGTGTCCCACACTATGTTTCAGAATGAAATTATTATTCTCACCCAAATTGGCTTTGTAAGCTGGACTGGATAGACTCTCCAGCATTTTTACCGCCGATTGATAATAGGTTTTAGCCGATGGCCCTCCGTAGGTGCAAAGTTCCAACAGTGCCGCTGCGGTAATAGCACCCGCCGATGCATCCCGCTCTTCGTTCGGAACCGCGTCGGCGGACTGTTTAGGCGCATTGAAATCCCAATAGGGAATTTTATCGGCGGGCAGATTAGGGTGTTTTAGATAAAAATCGGCAATGTGCCGGGCCTGATCCAAATATTTTTTGTCTTTCGTTTCGCGATACATGACCGTGAAACCATACAACCCCCAAGCCTGACCCCGTGCCCACGCCGAATTGTCAGCATAGCCCTGAGCCGTTTTCCTGGCGGCAACGGTGCCGTCGGGATTGTAGCATACCACATGATAACTGCTGTAGTCGGGCCGGTAGTGGTTTTTCATTGTGTTATCGGCATGTGTTACCGATAGGTTGTAAAAGGCCTTATTTCCCGATGTCTTAGCCGCCCAGAACAAAAATTCCAGATTCATCATATTGTCGATTATGATTGGGTAATCGTAATTCTGAAATTTATTCCATGACTTGATCACGCCCACTTTCGGGTCAAAACGCGTTGCCAGCGACTTAGCTCCGGTCAACAAAATGGGTGGGTAAGCTGCATTTTTTGTAAGCCGGTAGCCGTTCCCGAAGGGGCAATAGAGCATGAAGCCGAGGTCGTGCGTGCCAGTATTGTATTGTTCCTTCGCTAGTGCCATTGTCCATTTCTGAGCAGCTTCTTTCAGCGCCGGGGCTTTGGTTCGTTCGTATAAGTACCAGAGTGAACCGCCAAAAAAGCCACTGCACCACCAGTTTGAGGGCATATTTCGAATAGTGCCGTCAGGATTCGTTGACTGTGGGAATTTGGTTATGTCTGGATGCGTTTTCAGCATTCCCTCATACTGTTGGGCCGCAAAAGTAAATTCTTTATCAACGTCGATTGGTGTTTGGGCGAAGGTGACTTGTGCCAGTAAAAATAGGCAACCAGAGAGGTAGCGTTTCATGCGTGTTTGATAGGAGAAAATGGGGTATTGTGGGTATCAGGCTTATAAGTGAGATATAAGCTATTTTTAACTAGAGGCCGACTGGTTTTCTTGAACTATAGCCTAAAACGAAACCGGGCTGAATCCAATTAGTCAGACTCAGCCCGGTTGTACTTTTATTTACCGCCCGTTTAAACGTGGAGTTCTAATTCTTCCGGTTTTACATTGTCTCCTGCTTTCGGCGTTTCCGGCTGTACGTCTTTCCTGCGGCTCATGTAGGTGTAAATTACCGGAACAACATAAAGCGTCAGAATAAGTGAGAACATCAGCCCGCCTACAATAACGATACCGAGTGGAATACGACTTTTCGACGCTGAGCCCAAGGCGAGTGCCAGCGGTAGCGCACCAAAAGCGGCCACAAGCGTAGTCATCAGAATAGGTCGCAGACGTAGAGCCGCCGACTCCGAAGCGGCTTCAAATTTATTCTTACCCATTAGTCGCTGCTCATTGGCAAACTCCACAATCAGGATACCGTTTTTAGTCACCAACCCAACCAGCATAATAATACCAATCTGACTGAAAATATTCAATGTCTGGTTGAACATCCAGAGGGAGAATACTGCTCCGGCAAGCGCTAGTGGCACGGTGATCATGATGATAAGCGGGTCGATAAACGAATCGAATTGCGCGGCCAAGACCAGATAAACCAGAATCAGTGCAAGGCCGAATGCAAATAGTGTATTGGATGAACTTTCAGCATAGTCGCGGGAAGGACCGGAAAGTGCCGTTTGGAAACTCTCATCAAGAGTACGAGCCGCAATGGCCCGCATCGCTTCTACGCCGTCGCCAACGGTTTTGCCGGGAGCCAGACCTGCCGATACCGTCGCCGATTTAAACCGGTTGTAGTGGTACACTTGTGGCGGACTGCTAACTTCCTGAAATTTTACCAGATTGTCTAACTGAATTAACTGACCCAGATTGGAGCGGACGTAAAACGAGGCCAGATCAACGGGGGCGTCGCGGTCGGCCCGGTCCACCTGCCCAATTACCTGATATTGTTTACCATTCATCAGGAAGTAAGCCAACCGGCGGTTACTAAGGGCTAGTTGTAGTGTTTGCGCTACATCCTGTACCGAAATGCCCAGATTAGTTGCCTTCTCGCGGTCGATACTAATGTTCAGCTCGGGCTTATTGAATTTAAGGTCAACATCGGAGTTCTGGAATGTTGGATCTTTCTGAACTTCATCTAAAAAGAGCGGAAGTTTTTCTCGCAGCTTTTCGAAGTTAAGATTCTGAAGCACAAACTGTACCGGCAATCCACCACCCCGGCCAACCTGAATCGTTTGATCCTGCGTGGCGAACATACGGGCCTCATTAAACTTTTTAAGGTTCTGATTTATATAATCAACAATGACCTGTTGCGAGCGTTTTCGGTCGGCAGGGTCAACCATGTTGAGCATTACGAAGGATGAATTAACGGCTCCTGCGCCCGAGAATCCCGGTGCCACAACGCTGAAGGCTAATTTTGTTTCTGGAATTGAATCGAGAACGAACTGCATCACCCGGTCGGTGGTAGTGGCCTGCGACTCGTAACTGGTGCCTTCGGGCGAGGTGATCGAAAGGCGGGTACGGCTTCTGTCTTCGAGCGGAGCTAACTCAGACTTAAGCAACGATCCCAAACCGAAAATTAACGCCATACAAGCGCCGATCATGACAAATGCCCACCAGCGTTTATGCATGAAGCTACCCAACGATTCACGGTAGGAGGTGTCCAGCCACTCGAAAAATGGTTCTGTTTTTCGGTAAAACCAGGACCGGCCATGATTTTTGCTGGTCAATTTTACACTTAGCACCGGGGTTAGCGTAAGGGATACAAAGGCCGAAATCAAGACCGCTCCGGCTACCACAATACCAAATTCCCGGAATAACCGTCCAACAAAGCCCTCAAGAAAAATAATGGGCAGAAACACGATCGCCAGCGTGATTGAGGTGGCTAATACGGCGAAGAAAATCTCGTTTGAGCCTTCTCGTGCCGCCTGCTTGGTTTCCATACCCTGCTCAATCTTCTTGAAAATATTCTCCGTCACCACAATACCATCATCAACTACAAGCCCTGTTGCCAGAACGATACCCAACAGGGTTAACACGTTGATACTGAAGTCGGCCACGTACATAATGAAAAATGCACCGATAAGCGACACCGGAATGTCAATCAGGGGTCGGAAAGCAATGAGCCAGTCGCGGAAGAAAAAATAAATAACCAGTACGACCAGTACAAAAGAGATAAGTAAGGTTTCTCCCACTTCCTCAATGGCTCGCCGAATAAAGATACTCCGGTCAATACCAACGCTGACAATGATATCGTCGGGCAAATCCTTCTTGAGTTGATCGAACCGTTTGTAAAACTCATCGGCAATACTGACATAGTTGGCGCCGGGTTGTGGAATCAACACCAGAATCACGCCCACCGCGCCATTTTGCTTCGAGATGGTTTCTTCGTTTTCGGCACCCAGCGTGGCGTAGCCTACGTCTTTAAAACGAACGATCTGATTGCTTGTCTGGCGCAGAATCAGGTTATTGAAATCATCTTCGGTCGTAAGCCGACCCACGGCTTTTACGGTCAATTCGGTATTGTTTCCATAAACTTTTCCGCTGGGCAATTCCACGTTCTGGGCGTTCAATGCCGCCTGAATGTCCTGCGATGTCATCCGGTAGGCCGATAACTTGATGGGATCAATCCAGAGCCGCATTGCCTGACGTTTCAGCCCGTAGATATTGGCCTGACTTACACCCGGAATCGTTTGCACACGCTCCTGAAGCACATTCTCGGCATAATCCGACAACTGTGTCGGGTTTCGCGTAGTGCTTTGAACGGTCATGAAAATAATCGGTTCTGAGTTCGCATCGGCTTTTGTTACTACCGGCGGAGCGTCGATATCCTGCGGAAGTTGCCGCTGGGCCTGAGCTACTTTGTCGCGCACATCGTTGGCGGCCTGTTCCAGATTCGCATCGAGATTAAACTCGATCGTAATGGTGCTGGCTCCAAGGGCGCTATTGGAGGAAATCGTACGAATTCCTTCGATACTATTCAGCGATTTCTCGATAGGCTCGGTAATCTGCGATTCTATAATGTCGGGGTTGGCGCCGGTATAGTTTGTTCGCACAGAAATGACCGGCGGGTCAATAGCCGGGTATTCGCGAACGCCTAGAAAGGTGAAGCCGATAATACCAAAAAGGACAATGGTGATAGACATCACCATGGCAAAGACCGGTCGATTCAGGCTAAGCTCGGGGAGACTCATGTTAGTTGAGTTTGTGGTTTTCTCATTTTTGTTTGTCGCTGGCTACTGCTAAAGACAGGCCAAAGCCTACATCAATTACCGGCTACTTTCAGGCTATTGCCCGGCAGTGTTATAATCTTACCCACTTTAACCGGCGAGTCAGGTTTTAGAAAAAGCAACCCGGTTGTGGCCACAGTATCACCCATCTGCAAGCCCGACAGAATTTGAATTGTACCAGCCGTCCGAAGGCCGGTCTTCACATCTTTAAATACGGCTTTACCATTTTTTACCACAATTACCTGATTGGTTCGGGTTTGTGGAATGACCGCCTGCGTTGGAACAACTAAACTCTGCTCGTTCTGAATCGTTAATGTTACACGGGCAAACGTACCGGGCCGGAAAAGTGGCTGGCCATTACCACCCGATGCATTGTTGACCCGCGCCCGAATGCGGAGGTTGCGAGTCTGCTCATCTACGCCCGGCTCAATGGCATACACAACGCCTTGGCTGGTTTTGCCGCTTCCGTCCACCAAGAACGAAATATGGCTTCCATTGTGCACCGATGCGCCGTATTTTTCGGGAATCGAAAAGTCGAGTTTGAGCGACGATATTTGTTGAAGCCGGGCAATTAGGGTATTCGGCGAAACAACGGCTCCATTACTGACATTACGAAGACCAATTACACCCGAAAAGGGTGCCCGGATTTCGGTCCGTTGCAGATTGGCTTTCACCAGGTCAATATCCGCTAATGATGAGCGTAGGTTGGTTGTAACGATGTCATATTCCTGTTGGCTGATACCGCCCCGTGCCAGCAGTTGTTTATTCCGTTCTTCGGTACGCCGGGCATTATCGGCCTGGGCCTGAAGTTTTTGGAGTTGCGCTTTCAGATCGGTGTCGAAAAGTTTGACTAACAACGCTCCCTTGGCAACGGGCTGACCCTCATGAATGTTGAGTTCGATAATACGGGCCGAAATTTCAGGATAAATGTCGACCTGTTCGGCCGCTAATAGGGAGCCGCTTGATACGACATCTTCACGAAGCCGTTGCGATACAATGATAAAACCATTTACGCTGGCCGCCGGACCACCGCCGGGACCACCTTTGCCGCCACCAGCACCGCCTTTAGCGTCTGGCCCACCTTTGCCACCACCCGCACCTGGCGATGCACCCGGAGCTGGATGTAAAATCTTATTATACACAATTATCCCGCCGAGTGTCAGAACGACGAGACCGATAGCAATCCATCTTTTCACAGGAAAATATTTTGCAGGAAGGAACTTAAGTTTTAACGGTCAAATGACCGGGTTTGTTCTTTAACTGCAAAGCTATCAACGTTGACGACTATATCAATCGGCATCTAGTTGAATATGAATGGATTTTGTGAGAATTATTCATGCCAGCCTAACGAGGATAATTGGCTTCATATCCGTAAAAATGCTTATTAATTATCGGTGAGTTTATTCGATCTTTTTAGTCATAAAACCAGTTCGTACTGTGGTTATGAACTAACTATCTTCTGTAATTAATAAAGCGACGGGCGACTTCGACGAGTATACTTTTCAGGAAGTACTTAGTGTAGTGGCTGATTTACTCTCGTATGAAAAATAACTAGCTGATAAATAGAGTATCTGTGATGTCGGTTACTAATAACCGACATGTTGAGGTTTCTTAAAACCTGGTGCCGGTAGGTTCTAAGAAACCTCAACATGTCAGATTTGAGAATCTGACATCACGGCAAAAATAACTAGCTGGTAAATCGTGTGATGTCGGGTTCTCAAAACCTCAACATGTCAGATTTGCGAACCGATCGGGCGGCCCCGCCGACATCACGGAATCACAAGATGATCTTAGCGATTTTCTAGTCCAGAACCATTAATAACTCGCTGATCATCATGGCCGTAGCGCCCCAAACACGGTAGCTCTGGATCTGGTAATACGGCGCTTCGATCATCATTCCCCGAACGTCGATCTGACTATTGCCAACAATGGTTTCGTCTAATAGGGTATCTAACTTCACTTCAACAATGGCTTCGACCTCGCGTGGATCGGGGTAAAAATCCGGGCGGTAAGGCAGCACGCCAACCACCGGCTGTACGTAGAAATTGCTGGGTGGTATGAACAACTCCGTCAGTAATCCCAACACCTTCACATCTGATACCCGGATACCCACTTCCTCCTGAGCTTCCCGTAAAGCCGTGCGGGTCAGGTTTTCGTCAATTCGTTCCATCCGGCCGCCAGGAAAAGCCATCTGTCCGGCATGAACACCGTCGTACTGGGGCCGCAAAATCAGTGGGAGATAGATTGAATCCTGGTAAGGGTAAAAACAGATCAACACCGCAGACCGACGCGTTCGCTCATTTGGTTTCGTGCTGAGTCGATACCGGGCTGCCGACGCCATTTTTTGATGGGCGGCTTCGCCCGGTAGCGGCTTTTGTAGCCGCTTGCTCAGATCTTCAGTAAAGCTATGAAAGGATGTTTGCAGCATTCGACGGGTGATGGAAGCTCGATTTACGGCGGTTCGTATACCTAAACCTATTTATACAACTTAACTAATTCTTCTGCACATCGTTCGCCATCCATAGCTGCCGACACAATACCGCCCGCATAACCTGCGCCTTCTCCACAGGGAAATAATCGCCGGACATCTACATGCTCGCAGGTTTCGCGGTCGCGGGGAATGCGCACGGGTGACGATGTACGGCTTTCGACACCAATTACCTGCCCGTCGTTGCTCAGGTAGCCGGGCATCTTTCGTCCAAAATCCTTTAATCCCTGCCGCAACGGTTGCGAAATATGATCGGGCAATACGTCGCTCATGTCAACCGAAGCCAGGCCCGGCTGGTAGGAGGTTGGTAGTAGCTCGTTCGAAACGCGCCCATCCACAAAGTCGGCAATGCGTTGAGCCGGAGCCGTTTGTCGGCCATCACCCATCTGGCAAGCCCACCGTTCGAGATCCTGTTGTAAAGCCAGTCCTGCCAATGGGCCTTCATCAGCATAAGGCCGCAGGTCCTCATCTGCGATGGCAACAACCAAACCCGAGTTAGCAAATTGTGAATCCCGACGTGATGGCGACATACCATTAACGACCAACTCGCCCGGAGCGGTTGCGGCCGGAACAATAAAGCCACCCGGGCACATACAAAACGAAAAGACGCCCCGTTCTACCCCCTTAAAACGCGTTTGTGTGACCAGACTATACGATGCAGCCGGTAGATATTCGCCCCGGCCCACGTCAGGGCGGCTGGGCAGGTGATATTGAAATTGGTCAATTAAACTCTGCTGATGCTCAATACGAACGCCCATAGCAAAAGGTTTGGCCTCGATACGAACATGGCGTTTGTGGAGCAGATAGAAAATATCGCGCGCTGAGTGGCCTGTTGCCAAAATAACACCGACGCCAGTCAATTCTTCGCCGTTAGCCAATACGACGCCTTTTAGCTCATTTGGGTCAGATGAAGAGCCCGCCAGAATCAAATCCGTTACTTTCGTATCGAACCGAACCTCACCGCCCGCGTTCAAAATGCTCTCGCGGAGGTCGGTTACTACGGCTGGGAGTTTGTTGGTGCCGATGTGGGGGTGAGCCTCCACCAGAATTTGTTCGGTAGCGCCGTGAGCGACAAAAATCTCTAGAATACGCCGAACATCACCCCGCTTGGTCGATCGCGTATAGAGCTTACCGTCGGAGTAGGTTCCGGCTCCGCCCTCGCCGAAACAGTAGTTCGATTCGGGGTTGACAATATGATCTTTATTGATAGCTGCCAGATCGCGTCGGCGAGCGCGTACATCACTGCCGCGTTCCAGTACAATGGGTTTTATCCCCAACTCAATTAGCCGAAGAGCCGCAAACAATCCCGCTGGCCCGGCCCCGACAACAATGGCTTGTGGTGCCAGACTAACATCCGTTTGCGGTTTCTGGTACTGGATGAGCGGGGGCGGAGTTTCGCCCGAAAATACCTCGGCTTCAACCTGCACGCGAATTTGCCGGTTGCGGGCATCAATAGACTGTCGGCGTTTTCTCACCACCACATCAACCGTGTCGGGCAGTGAAAGGTGACTCAATGCCTGTTCCCGGAAAGCTATTTCGTCCAGAGCCTGTTCGGGCGGAAGAGTAAGTGAAAGTTGGTGGATCATTGTCAAAAAAAGCCGCTTCAATCCGTCGTTACGGCTATTCGGCAACTAACTGCTTATGCTAAGGTAAAACAACAACGTCAAAGTCCAGTCAAATTGGTATTACTACCTAGCCATGACACTGTGAATAACAAACAGGCATATATCCGTTTGGGTTCTTTTCGGGCGATTTCAATAGAGTTTCTTAAAATCAGACACATAAATAAATTTTGCTCAATTCTTTCCTTTTTAAGATTTTTTTGGATGTGGTGTCGGTTACTCATAACCGACACCACATCCAACCCGTTTGTGAAAAAACCCTGTTCTCTTTTAGGATTGAAGTAGAATTTGACCGAAAAGTGCTATTATGGGCTACATAGACAAGAAAAAAAACAACGATGAAGTTTAGCCTTTTCGGTTATCTGGTGGTCTTTAGCCATTGTGTTCTGGCGCAGTCAACTAGCCACCAGCCTGAGCATAGCATACCTTGGTCGCAGCGGATGGTGGCAACCATCATGACCAACAATGCCGATTCGATTGCGTATGTGAAAGAAGGCAAAGATGCTCATTGGGAGTATGAAATGGGGGTCATTTTACAAGCCGTCGAGCAGGTTTGGTATCGCACCGCCGATGATCGCTATTTCCAGTACATCCAGAAAAACATGGATCGGTATATAACGGCCGATGGCGGCATCCGAACCTATAAAATGGATGAATACAATATTGATTATGTTACGCCCGGCAGGTCGTTATTGATGCTTTCGCAGCAGTCATTGCCCGGCAACGAAAAATACCGCAAGGCCGCCGGCCTGTTGAGGAAGCAGTTGGCCCAACAGCCTCGTACAAAAGAAGGCGGTTTCTGGCATAAGAAACGGTATCCGTACCAGATGTGGCTCGACGGCTTGTACATGGCTGAACCGTTTTATGCCGAGTACACCAAATTATACGGACGGTCTTCAGGAACGGAAACTAAAGATTTCGATGATATCGTGAATCAGTTTGTGTGGATGGAAAATCACGCCCGCGATGCAAAAACGGGCTTGCTCTATCATGGCTGGGACGAAAGCCGGGAGCAAAAATGGGCCAATAAGCAGACGGGTAAATCACCTAATTTCTGGAGCCGGGCAATGGGTTGGTATGTGATGGCCTTGGTTGATGTGCTGGATTATATTCCGCAGTCATATCCACGGCGTAGCGAGTTGGTTACGATTCTGCAACGGACCATACCGGCCATAATAAAATATCAGGACCCTAAATCCGGTTGCTGGTATCAGTTTACAAACCGGCTGGGCGATAAAGCGGAGGGCCGCCCCGTCAATTACCTCGAAGCATCGGGCACGGGTATGTTCGTCTATGCAATAGCGAAGGGCGTACGATTGGGTTATTTGCCGGTTTCGCTGTTGTCTTCTGCCCGAAAAGGCTATGACGGAATGATAAAGAACTTCATTTCAACCGATGCCAAAGGCTTGATTCACTTAGAAAAAACGGTGCTTGTCGGCGGTTTGGGCGGTACGCCTTACCGCGATGGCAGTTACGAATACTATCTGAGCGAACCACTGCGTCAGGACGATTTGAAAGGTGTTGGGCCCTTTATTATGGCCAGCATCGAGATGGAGATTGCGCAGGCTAGAGATTCGGTAGAAAATAAACTTGGGAAAGGGAAAACTGTAGCCGTAGATAACTACTTCAATCACGAGTTTCGTAAGGGAATTTCGGGCGAACAGGAGCCGTTTCACTACACCTGGGACGACCGAATGCATTCCGGTTTTTTCTGGTGGGGCAGCATTTTTCAAAATCTGGGGGCTAAAACGGCTACTGTAAACGTGGCACCAACGGCAGCTTCGCTGAAGGGTGTAGATGTCTACATCATCGTTGACCCCGACACGCCAAAGGAAACCGCGAAACCAAACTATGTTAATGATGCAGATATTAACGCCATTGCCAACTGGGTGCAGGCGGGTGGTACGCTGGTGCTAATGGCCAACGACACATCTAATTGCGAGCATGTTCATTTCAACCGGCTTGCCGCTCGATTTGGAATGCAGTTTCTTCCCAAGAATCGAAATATGGTTCAGGGGACACAGTGGGATCAGGGCACAATTACTATTCCTGCTGGAAACCCTATTTTTCCAAACACCAGAACGGTGTATATCAAAGAGTTAGCTCCTCTCGATATCAAGGCTCCGGCCAAAGCAGCAGTGACCGATGCGGGTGATGTGATTATGGGTACTGCCAACGTTGGGAAGGGACGGGTTTTTGCCGTAGGTGATCCCTGGCTATACAATGAATATGTAGACGGACGACGTATCCCGGCCAAATTTGCAAACTTTAGTGCCGCCAAAGATCTGGCAACCTGGTTATTGAGCCATAAGTGACGAATAGATAGAGAAAGGCAACCGGAACATGAATG
>JANXVQ010000804.1 GCA_025351545.1 Spirosoma sp. | reverse complement strand
TTGAGAAGTTCATGGCATAAAATTAACTCATTTTAGGAACTATAACGAATTGAATATCACCCCTGCAACAACTCTAATAGAAGTGACGATTGAAATTTTTAAGTAGTTATGCAGATCTGAGTTTTATTTTTTACCACAGAGGCACAAAGCACACAGAGCCTTAAATTGCATGAAATCTCTGTGTGCTTTGTGCCTCTGTGGTGTCAGGGTTGAGAACCTGACACCACAGAGGTTTCTTAAAACCTTGCCAGAAAATATAAACGAGGTTTTAAGAAACCTCACTTGTCGGTTTCTTAAAACCGACAACACAAACTTGGCTCGATTAACAGGTAATTATTTTATTTCTAATAAGAAAATATTGTATTCAGAATTTATAAATGAGCAGGTATAGAAATACTACTTTATTGATCTGGATTTTCTGATAATATCCTCAGATCAGTAATTCCATAACAGGTCTTGCTACACCATCAGGTGTCATATAAAACGGACGTTTCTCAATTTCATAGTGGGTATCGGGTGCAATGCCAAGCGCATGATAAATGGTTTGATGTAGGGCTTCAATACGCACTGGATTTTCTATGGTTTTGCAAGGACGTTCGTCGGCTGTTTTCCCATAAACGAATCCCTTTTTTATGCCGCCCCCAAACATAAGAACTGAGCAGCCATCTGTAAAATGACGGTGCATGCCATAGAATTTAAGATCGGATAGTATATCCGGTTGCTTAACCTGTTCCTGCACTTTTTCGCCGGGGCGCCCTTCAACCATCATGTCCCGGCTAAATTCACTGGCCAGAATAACGAGTGTTCGATCCAGATGACCGGTTTTATCTAAGTCTTTGATCAACTGAGCAACGGGGCCGTCAATCATTTTTTTCATCTCTACCAAGCGGGTATGACCATTTTCGTGCGTGTCCCAACCCTTAAACGGTTCGTATTCAGTCGTTACGCTAATAAATCGAGCGCCCTGTTCAGTTAAGCGACGTGCCATCAGGCAGCCCAGACCAAACCGCCCGGTGTTATAAATGTCATAACTCTCCCTGGGTTCCGTACTTAAATCGAACGCCTTCGCTTCGGGCGAATTCAACAGCCTATACGCCTGTTCCATAGACCGTTTGAGCGACTCTTTTTGGTAGTCGCTGCCGAACGCACCAACCGGACTGTCACTAATGAGGTCGTTGTACAGTTGGTTTCGGCGCTCAAACCGACGCGCATCCATCCCGACTGGTGGACGGACGCTTTCCAGTCCCTGACTTGGATCTGAGATCAGGAAAGGCCCGTATTCATTGCCCAGAAAACCTGCCGTATGAAACGCTTTTAGTTCTTCGCCCTCGCCCAGCGTAAACCGTTGACCAATATCGATAAAAGCAGGAATGACCGGATTTTTTGGCCCAAGTTCTTTGGCGATCCAAGCCCCGAGGTGTGGAGCCGCTACAGATTGGGGCGGTTCATAGCTGGTATGCCAGTGATATTGATGGCGTGAGTGCAGAATATGCCCCATGTCGGCGGCTACATACGACCGAATAAGGGTGCCCTTGTCCATTACCTTGCCAATGGATTCGAGCCCTTCCGAGAAGTGAACGCCATCTAAAATAGTAGGCACCGATTTGAACGTACTTAATACCCGATTTCCCTCCATACCTTTTGAAAAGGGCGTATATTTTTTCGGGTCAAAGGTTTCGGTGTGCGCCATGCCCCCCGCCATCCAAAGTAGAATTACCGTATCGGCGGTGCCAGCCGTTTGACCGGGTTTATTAGTTCCTGCACAGCTTGATAAAAGACTGGATACAGGGGCACCAGCCGCCAGTGCGGCTAACGTAGCCGCGCTGGTTTTTTGCAGAAACTCCCGTCTATTCCAATTCATATTCATAGAGCTATTGGCGTTAGTAAGCATCGGGCAAGGTTAGTTTTGCTCATTTACTTATCAATAAATTAATTGAAATTCAGGATGTAGGGTTATGGCCCAAACCAAATCCTGTATGCCTTCCAGACTAAGATTTTTGCCGACTATTTTCTGTGCAACAGCCATTTCCTGCGGCCTTGGTTCCCGGCCTAATGCTTTCCAATACAGATCTTTTACCAATAAATCAGACGACGAATACGTCAATTTCCATTTCTGGGCACCTGTTTTCAAGGCTGTATTAAATGTTGTTCCGTTTGTTAGTTCCAGTGCTTGCAGGAGATTTGCCTGCGACATTCGGCTCGTGCTGACCGTCTCGCGATTGGGACGACCCAAAGCCGTTAAGAAGGGGTCATTTTTAACTAACGACGCTCGGGGAAATGTAATCTCCTTCAGAATGTTTTTGGGAAGTAACTTACTCGCCATAGCGGTGTCGGCATAGATAGGAGTAAAAACAGTGCTGACGGCATCAGAAAACTGCTCCGCTGTAAGCCGACGGCGAACCATGCCGCTAAAAACAAATGTAGGCGCCGTAATGAGTCCCGCGTCTTTTATGCCAATAGAAGGCAATTGATATGTTTTCGACGTGAAAATCGTGTACATCAGGCGCTTTATATCATAGCCATTCGTCGCGAAGTCAGACGCCAGCCAGTCCAGCAAATCCTGACTCCAGGGTTCATTGTCCATCACATCGACTGGCTCGACAATTCCGCGTCCCATCAGTTGCGCCCAAACCCTGTTAACTAAGGTTCTGTAGAGTCGGCCATCTTTGGGCTGCGTCATAAACTGAGCCAGTTCGCGTAGTCGTTCTTTTGTAGCGGCTTTCCCATTTATGGTCCCTAACTCAGTGAACAACAGACGAGAAACGGCTTTTCTGCCGGTGGGTTTATCGCAACGGTTGATTTCAAGAGTCGAATCGGCAAATACATTGGCAAAACCGTAAGCATCGGCTAGTTTCCAGTCGCTGATGAAGCTGTCATGGCAAGACGCACATTTTAGGTTTAATCCCAACAATACCTGCGACACATTCTGGGCCGCCTGCATTTCGGTACGCTGGCTCGAATTAATTGTCCCGCGCCACTTGATGCCCCGGATAAAACCCTCCGATTCTTTGGTGGGGCTGATGAGTTCGCGCACAAACTGGTCGTACGGTTTGTTCGTTTTCAGTGACTGATACAGCCATTTCGTAATGTCGTAGCGTCCACCCGTGATGTAGCCCGTTCCGGTGTAATCATTGCGCAGCGCATCATTCCAAAAGGTGAGCCAATGCTGGGCATACCCTTCTTTGTTGGCCAGCAGCTCTTTAACCAATAGTTCCCGTTTATTGGGTCGAGGATCTACTATGAAAGTCTGAATTTTTTGAGGAGTTGGTAATAATCCGATCACATCCAGGTAAACCCGACGCAGGTACGTTCGATCATCTACGACGGCTTTCCAGGGTAGTTTGTTCTTCTGAAAATAAACGTTAACAAATCGGTCAACAGGGTTGGATAGTTCGGCAGTGGGCGCAGGAATGGCGGGTAGGCGAGGGGCCAGAGCGGCCACCCGATAAATACTTTTTTCGGCACCACTGGGCCAGAGCGCTCCTTGTTCTATCCAGAATTCAAGTAAAGCTATTTCTTTATCTGTCAGCCGTTTGCCTTTGGTTGGCATCGCTTCTTTGTCGCCGGATGGGAGTTTAATTCGCCGGATTAGGTCGCTCTTTTCCGGATGACCCGCTATCAGGACAACGCCATCTTTACCACCTTTCATGACAAACTCTTTCTTATCCAGTCGAAGTTCGCCTTTGGTTTTTGTGGCACTATGGCAACTGTAGCAGTTATGGGCTAAAATCGCTCGTACGTCCAGATTCAACGCTTCAGCCTGTTTGTTGGTAATGGGTTCATTGGACCGGGTAAACTCAAAATTTACGGCGCTAACTTCGGGGGATGATTGTCGGTTACGGGGCAGAACGCTGGTCAGGTAATCGTCGCCATGAGTCAGCAACGCCCCATAATGCCCGGCCAGACTAACGCCAAATACGGTTAAAAAGAGCAAACTTCTGTATAACGCCAGATGGCCTGACCGGAGGGCGAATAACGTACAAATGGCCAATAACACGGTGGCAAGGCCAGACCATTGGTGGATGGTGACCGTATTGCCGCCATATTCTTCCTGATTCACTAAAATCAATCCTAACGAAGCGGCTATGACCGAACTAGTGGCTCCGATCCAAACAAGGGCCGTAATTCCCGCCCGCCACTCAGTGGATTTTCGATACCACCCAATTATTTCCAATAGGAAAGCAACACAAAGCAAGCCAACAGGAAAGTGAACCAGAAGCGGATGTAAGCGGCCTAGAAATTGCCAAAGCCAAAAGGTTTCTTTTACGAGTAGCACAGTGTTGTTAATAAATTAAATCTTGAGATAGAAAGCAATAAATACGGTCTCTCTACCGTGTGCCTACCGCTGAATCTGCCGCCTGAGTGAGTTGAGCGAGTCGATTTTTTAGAGATGTCAAAGTAAGATTGAGCAGCCAAGGTCTTATTCTCCTTCGAATACTTATTAACTCAATCATGACTTCTTTTGGCTCATTTATCAAAATCGTAGCCCTGTTTTTATTGGTACAGTTTTCTGCGAAGGCGCAAACAGGCCGAATTAGTGCCACTGGAAAACTGCCTGATCACCCGCGCTTATTGCTGTTGAAGGGTGAAGAGGAAACTATAAAACGCACTATAAACTCCGATAAAACATGGGCAAAATTGCATCAGGCCATTCTCACAGAATGCGATGCGATGGTCAATGTTGCCCCGTTGGAACGGATTCAGATCGGGAAACGACTGCTTGATAAATCCAGAGAAGGGTTGCGCCGGGTGTTTTATTTGTCCTACGCCTGGCGGATGACTCATCAGGCCAATTACCTGAAACGAGCCGAGAAAGAATTACTGGCTCTGTCGGCCTTTTCTGACTGGAATCCATCTCATTTTCTGGACGTGGCCGAGATGACTATGGCGGTGTCAATAGGCTACGATTGGCTCTATAATGACTTGTCGGAGCAATCCCGATCTGTAATAAAAGAGGCCATTTTAACAAAGGGAATCGAGCCCTCGATGGACTCAAGGTATAACGGCTGGCTCAAGATAACCAACAACTGGAATCAGGTTTGCAATGCGGGTATAACCTATGGCGCAATCGCTATTTATGAAGACCAGCCGGAGCAATCCAGAGCCCTAATCAATCGGGCAGTGGAGTCGATTGTGCTGCCAATGGGCGATTATAAACCCGATGGCGCTTATCCCGAAGGCTACGGCTACTGGGGATACGGAACGAGTTTTAACGTTATGTTTATCAGCGCTATAGATAAATTATTTGGTAATGATTTCGGCCTTTCTCAACAGCCCGGCTTTTTGAAAACTCCTGGCTATCTGGAGAATATGACTGGGCCATCGGAGAATGCCTATAATTATTCTGATTCAGGCTTGAAGGGTGAATTACAACCAGCGATGTTCTGGTTTGCCAAAAAATTAAACGATCCTTCGTTGTTGTGGGTTGAACGCAATCGCCTGATAAACAGTGATCCAAAGCGGCACGTCAAAAACCGATTGCTACCAGCTACACTATTGTGGAGCAACGGCCTGAACGTATCAAAAATTGCCGAACCCAAAGCGACCACGTGGGTAGGAAAGGGTAAAACGCCCGTTGCACTCATGCGTACATCCTGGTCTGATTCGTCGGCGATTTATGTCGGGGTGAAAGGCGGAAGTCCGTCAACGAGTCACGCCCACATGGACGCCGGGTCGTTTGTGATGGAGGCCGATGGCGTGCGTTGGGCAATGGATTTTGGCATGCAGGAATACGAATCGCTCGAATCCAAAGGCGTGGACTTGTGGAATATGCGGCAAAATTCCCAACGTTGGCAGGTATTTCGTTACAATAATTTCGTACATAACACGCTAACAATCAATAATGAACTGCAACGTGTTGATGGAATGGCTCCTCTGAGCAGTCATTCCAATACGCCACTCTTTATGAATGCCATAATTGACCTGACGAGTCTTTACAAAGCGTCGCTGGTAAACGCAAACCGGGGAGTGGCTATCGTAGACAAAGCCTATGTGGTTGTTCGGGATGAAGTACAAACCTCGCCTGCCGAAACAACAGTTCGCTGGACACTGTTGACGCCAGCCAATGTTAATCTGACAGGTACGAACAAGGCTGAGTTGACGAAGGATGGCAAGACATTGACGCTTCAGGTGATGGAACCCGCTACGGTGGTGATGAAAACCTGGTCAACTGATCCCACACACGACTACGACACCCCCAATCCGGGAACAACTTTGGTTGGATTTGAGGTAAAAATACCCGCCAATACGAAAACGGCTATCACCGTATTGCTCACGCCCGCATCATCTGCCAGCCAGAAAAAGCAAGTTGTGCCACCCCTGCAACAGTGGCCTCGTTGAGTAAATAATGGGTAAGTTTCAACGGGTGGGGATTGATAAGATCCAACTATTTGATACCTTACTGTCCGCTGAAATCAAGATCATATTTCAGGTTCAGCCGGAAACCGTTGTTGATTTCAAAAACAGGTTTGTTCGTGATTGGATCAACGTCGGGGTGTTGTGAAATCTGATTGAGATAGTTTAATTCGATCTTGAACGCATCCCGAATCTGATAGCCCAGACCACCGGAAATGCGATTCTGATTAAACACGTTTTGACCGACGTTTCTGCCAAAGCCAATAAATAGTTCATCGAAGAAATTGACATACCATTCGCCATCGTCAATGGTAACGCCTTTGAGAGGAACGGTGCCGGAAATTTGGTAACGTGCCCGGTTCTGATATTCCCAACTTTTAATATGGCGTGGATTTGTATCGGCTCCCAGCCCAAGCCACCGTTGTTCGAGTCGAAAGCGATGGCTTAGTTTTACAACGCCTACTTTATCGCTCAGCTGAATGTCTTCGTGTGTCCGACTTTCGATGGTTGGCACGCCCGCATCGGCTACCGGGTAATCGCCATAAGGGAATGTTGTGAAAAAGGTATAACTGCCACCTAGCTTTATCCGGTCAGTTATTTTGTATCCAAGTCCAATCCGTGCCAATGATTGTTGCCAGGAGCGAATCAGTTCAACGCGTCGCCACTGGTATTCTGTATGTAACTCCCAGCGTTTGCTTAGTTTGTGGTCGCCATTGTAGACATACCAGCCGATGGCGTTACGGTCAATAAGTCGGTTTTGCTGCCCAAAACTGGCGGCTGAAAATAAAACAAATAAGAGAAGATAACGGAAGATCATCAGGTCGAATTAGGTACGTGTCAAACCTATAAGACTTTTCCGGCCTTCCAGGTTTGAAATTAGTACCGTGCGGTTTCGGGATGAAACGTTTGCCAGCTATGCCAGAATTCCTGATGCGCCGGAATTCGGACCAGATTAGGGCCGGAATTCAACGAACGTCCCGCCAGTGAGTACATGTTTGTTCCAGTCGTCAGCGTGTCATTTCGCAAAACAAATCGGTCGCTAGACATAGGGCGTTCGAAGGCGAAAAAAGAACGGTTATCTTTAGCCAGTACGAGTAATACGGGATGGTTACCAAGCTGATCGTGAATTAGATGCTCCCGTTTCAGACGGTTCCAATCGTAAGCTTTGGTCCCGCCTGGATTGGCTTTATTACCGACAGTTAAGCCTACGACCCACGATTTGTCATGCCACGACAGGCT
>JANXVQ010000793.1 GCA_025351545.1 Spirosoma sp. | reverse complement strand
AAGATCTGACCAGCCCATGCCATTGCAGCCGATTAACCCAATCTGAAGTTTGTCATTAGGCGAAATTCGTTGCCGCTGACTGGCAATGGCTTCCAGACTTGGGAGACTAATAAGGCCCGCACCCGTGACGGCAAGGGCAGAGTTTTGCAAAAAATGCCTGCGTGTAGGTTTCATTTGTTTATAGAGGTTTAGAAACGAAGCGATTGTTGACAGCCCATCCGGGTAGATTTTGCGCCAGGTACTGTTAAGTAAACAGTCCCAATCGCTTTTGGGGTAAATGATTTGAATACGTAGCTATGAAAGAAACTCTCTTGGTTCTATTACTCATTACTGGCTCAGTCGTTCGTGCGCAAATCCCCGTCGATTTGTCTGGTTATCAGAGAAAAAACGGCGTAACGGTCATCAGTCAGGGGAATAGTCTGGTTGTAAGCTGGCCCACTACAGCGAAAGAAACGGCTAAACTGGTTATCGACTTAGCAAAAGAGAAACCGCTGTTCAGCAGTATTCAGCTATCCCGGCAAGGAGCTTTCAAGGAAATTGCCAGGGCCCTCGATCCTGCCTTTGTGCTGACTGTCGGCAAACGGGATCTGGTTTCACAGAATGGCTGGAATATATTTTTCGACAAAACTAATAAACTGCCCCATACTGCCTACGCCGTCGCGCTGACCAAGCGAAGCGCAAGTGTACATACTAAGGGCTCCCGAACTGTAATTCGGGTGTCTGATATTCAGGCCGCTACGTTTACCGGAGCCATCGAAATTACGGTTTATAAGGGCAGCCCGCTGTTTAATGTAGCCGCCGTTATGGCTACCGAAGTCGATTCTACAGCCATTCTTTACGATGCTGGTTTGGTTAGTAAACTCCCGATATGGACTACCATTTCATGGGCGGATACACAAGGCAAGATGCAGAGCGTACCCGCCGATCTGAAACAACCCAACAAAGCGCAGGGCGTGAAATACCGTACCATTATTGGTGCTGGCGCAATGGGTAGTCTGGCCGTATTTCCGGCTCCCCACCAATATTTTTATCCGTTAGACGAAGCTTATAATCTGGACTTTACCTGGTATGGCAACAATTACCGAAGCCTGATACCGGACTTTGGTATTGGTATTCGGCAAGATCTGATGGGCGATAAACGGTGGGTGCCCTGGGTAAATGCTCCGCCTAAAACCCAGCAACGACTAAACTTTTTCTGCCTGTTGAGCACCGACTCGCCAGCTAAAGCACTGGAAGACGTTAAGAAGTTTACCCACAACGACAAGTATCCGGTAGTGCCGGGCTACAAAACCATGTCGAGCCACTTTCATAATGAATATGTTATGAGCGTGATACTAGCCGGAAAGCCGGTTCCAGCCGTTCCAAATTTCGTTAAGGTCTTCAAAAATACGGGTATCGATATCGTACATCTGGCCGAGTGTCATTACACTGCTCATCCAAAAGGGCCCGACGATCAACGACTTCTGGAGTTGAAAACCTTGTTCGACATGTGCAAACGCTGGTCAACCAACGGTTTCCTGCTGTTACCCGGCGAAGAACCCAACGAATTTTTTGGTGGTCATTGGTTAGATTTTTTTCCGAAGCCTGTGTACTGGATTATGTCCCGCAAGCCCGAAATGCCTTTTGTGACGGACGATCCTCGTTATGGGAAAGTCTATCGCATTGGCGACAAAGCTGATATGCTGAAACTACTGGAAGCTGAAAACGGACTTGCCTGGACGGCGCATGCCCGTACAAAAGGGTCTACCGGTTTCCCGGACAACTACAAAGACGAGGACTTTTATAAATCTGACCGTTTCTTGGGTGCCGCCTGGAAAAACATACCTGCCGATTTATCGGAACCCCGGCTCAGCCGCCGGGTGCTGGATTTAATGGACGATATGGCCAACTGGGGATTAAAAAAACACGTCATTGCCGAGGCTGATTTATTTACCATCGAGCCGGAAAACGAGATGTACGCACACCTCAACGTAAACTACTTGCAGCTCAATAAACTACCGGATTATAACAAAGGTTGGCAACCAATCTTAGACGTCATGCAGCAAGGGAAATTCTTTGTCACGACGGGCGAAGTATTGCTGCCGACGTTTGCGGTAAATGGAAAAGGTGCGGGTGAAACCCTCACCTTACCTCAGGATGGAAAAGCTAGTATCGTGGTCAATATGGATTGGACCTTTCCACTAACGTTTGCCGAGATCATATCCGGCGATGGAAAGCAGGTGTTTCGGGAGCGGATTGATTTAACGAATACGCTTCCCTTCAGTAAACAGACATTCACATTTAACACCAGTCTCAGGGGCAGAAAATGGGTACGCCTGGAGGTGTGGGATGCGGCTGTCAATGGCGCCTTTACGCAGCAGGTATGGATTAAGAATTGAGGGGTTGAGCATTTAACCCCGGATTGAGTCGAATAACAGGGTAATGACTTTAACGCAAAAAAACCTGTGAAAAATAAATTTCGGATTTACCTGGAATACAACCAAACTGCATGAAAATGGCAATGCATAGCTTAGCGAAATGGATTTTGGTAACTGGTTGTCTTGTTGCTAGTTTGACCCTTTTGGCACAAACACCAAATTGGTCTGAGACAGCTCCCGGCGTTTGGAAAGTATCGGTGGGAAAACCCGAAATGTATAACCTGCTGACAGCGGCTGAGTCGCAGCCGAATATGGATGCGTTGGCAAAACTTGGCAAAACAGATTTTCCCTTATCCAGAACAGATATTTCCCTTCGGGTGGAAGGGGGTAAAACATACTTACGCTTTCCGCTTGACCGGGAAGAGCAGCTGTTTGGTTTTGGCCTGAACTTCCAGACGGTGCACCAGCGGGGCAAGATTCTGCAACTCCATGTGGATCACTACGGCGGGAAAGACGACGGTCGTACCCACGCGCCAGTGCCGTTTTATGTGTCGTCGAAGGGCTATGGCGTGTTTGTGAATTCGGCCCGTTACATCAACGTATATGCTGGAACGGCCGCCCGGCAGGATAGCAAAAGCCCGCCCAAGTTGCGGGACCGTAACACGGATAAGAATTGGGAAGCCCACCCATACTCCGACGCGGTGGAGATGCTGGTACCTGCTGAAGGTGTTGATGTGTATGTGTTTGGCGGGCCGACATCGCTGGATGCGGTGCGCCGGTTTAACCTGTTTAATGGGGGTGGGTGCCTGCCACCACGCTGGGGGTTGGGATTCACTCAACGGGTCAATCGACTTTACTCCGCCGATGATGTTCAGAAAGAAGCGCAGGAGTTTGAGGACAAAAAATACCCGCTGGATTTTATTGGGCTGGAACCAGGCTGGCAAAGTAAGTCATATCCCTGCACATTTGAATGGGATAAAACCCGTTTTCCGCAGCCGGAAACGTTTGTCAAAACCATGCTGAGCAAAGGCATACGGATTAATCTCTGGACAAATCCATACGTGTCGCCCGAAGCGTCGATTTACCCTCAACTTGCCCCTTATATGGGTTCACACACGGTTTGGGTGGGCGCGGTGACTGACCTGACCATGCCGAAAGCCCGCGACATATTCTGGGGGAAATTTGCCCGCGAGCACGTTGATATCGGCATCAGTGGCTACAAAATTGATGAAGTTGATGGCTCCGATTATTACCTCTGGCCCGACGTAGCAACATTTCCATCAGGTATCAGTGCCGAGCAGATGCGGCAAACCTATGGCTTGCTGGTTCAAAAACAGAGCACCGATCTGTACCGTAAACGTAATCAGCGAACCTACGGTTTAGTCCGGGCATCGAATGCGGGTGGGTCGTCGCTTCCGTATGTTATCTACAATGATTATTACAGACACGAAGATTTTATTACCGCCCTCATTAACAGCGGTTTTGCAGGTGTTCTATGGACGCCGGAAGTACGAGCGTCCAAAACGAGTGAAGAGTGGCTGCGTCGGTTTCAGACCGTTTGCTTTTCGCCGATGGCTATGATTAATGCCTGGGCCAGCAGTACGAAGCCCTGGTCATTTCCCGACGTGGCCGAGCCGATTCGGGAGGTGGCGCAACTTCGCATGCAGATGATGCCGTACTGGTACACAGAATTTGCTAAATACCATTTTGACGGCACTCCGCCATTCCGGGCTATGAATCTGGAGGAGGGTTTCCAGACCGATGTCAAAAAGCAAATTTTAACTGCCAGTCTGGAAGAGAATCCCTATGCTGAAGCGGTTAACAAAGAAATAAAAGATCAGTATATGGCCGGTGAATATTTGCTGGTGGCGCCATTGTTCACCGGGCAGAAATCGAGGAAGGTTGTCTTGCCGAAAGGCAAATGGTTTGACTTTTACACGGGTCAGCTTGTTGGCAACGGCGAAGTAATTACGGTGACACCGGGTCTCGATAAAATTCCGGTTTTTGTAAAAGATGGCGGACTAATTCCGATGATGCCACCCTTATTGCACGCGCCAAAAGCCGACCAGAAAGTAGATCTGGAGATTCGGCATTACGGCGAAAAAGCCACCCAATATAAACTCTATGACGATGATGGGGAGACGTTCAACTATGAAAAAGGACAATATTCCTGGCGTACAATCAGCGTCGAACGGCAGAAAAACGGGCAATGGAAAGGCAGTATATCGTCTCCTGAAAAGGGCAAACCGAATACGGTTGGGACCGTAACATGGCGGTTCATGACCAGTAAATCGACAAAATGATGGAAAGATCATTAATCAGGATTTGCCTGCTTTTGATTGGACTGCCCGTTGAACGGTGACGACAGAGATGCCATCAATAATCATCATCATTGGTTTATACCATACACTGCCGGATTTGTTCTGCCAATCCAGTTGCGTCAGCACTACCTTTGCGCTTGTAAAATGATCGGCCAATAAGCTGTATTTATATGTTGACAATAGCCATCCTGAGTGATATTCACGCTAATCTTCCCGCATTCAACGCTGTTTTAAGAGATATTGACGCCCAGAAAGTAGATCAGATCTTCTGTTTGGGCGATCTGGTTGATTTTGCGCCCTGGCCGAATGAAGTTATTGATATAATCAGGCAACAACGGATTCCTACGTTGATGGGCAATCACGACGAGCGAATTGCCTTCGATCAGCCGCTTGTTCCACTACGAAAACATAATTTTCGGGAAACAGAAGCCCGAACTGCCGCCGTTGAGTATACGCGAAAAACGGTTACGGAAGCTAATAAAGCCTTTCTCGCAAGTCTGCCGCGTCAGCTTCAGCTATCTTTTTCGTTTGCTGATACAGCCATTACTATTCTTCTGGTCCATGCCAGCACACGGACTAACAATGAATACGTTTATGAAGACCACGATCAGGACGATTTACTGGCGATGATGAATGAGAAGAATGCTGACGTATTAATTATGGGCCATACACACCTGTCGTACATTCGCTCTCTCGATGATAGTGATAGCGTCAACGGTTTTGGTAGAGCAGTTCCGCCAGTGGCAATTAATAGCGGATCGGTTGGGCGCTCTAAAGAAGCCGATGGGTTGGCTACTTACCTGTTAATAACTATTTCTGGCGAGCAGGCCGCCTTTGGTCCTGACTCAATAACGTATGAACTAGTCAAAGTCAATTACCCTGTTGAACAGACTGTTGATGGGATTCATGCCAGTTCGATTCCTGATTTTTACGCCGATTTTTTGCAAAGAGGTGTACACCATTCATCGTCTGCTACGAAAAAATAAGCAGCCGTCAACTTACCGTAGCACTGCACTTTCCTGAGCGGTTTTAATATATTGCTCAGCATCTTCGGCCAACAAAAACCGTTTTTCAACCAGCGCCCGAACAGATTTTCGGACGGCTTCCACGTAGCCATCGTGCGTTGCATAACGTTCCTGCACCGACAGGCGGGGGTCGCTAATCGCTGTTCGTTCGGCTCTTGTCAGCTTGAACGGAATATGTTGACCAGCGCTTTCGCAGCCTTCATTTTCACCAAAATCGGCCCGGCGTAAGGCCCAACCCGTGGTGGTGGCGGTCGGTACAGCCACAGGCGGTAAGCGAACTCCCGCTACTTCATTGCCGTCTATATCAACTTTGGAAACGAAATTGACGTAGCTGGGCAGCCCGTTCACACCAGTCGGAAAGTTCGTGATGATTCCCTTTCCGAACGACGGACCAAAGTCGAGCAGATAGCGCGTTGTGATGACTCCCGTATACGTCACACCCGGAATTGCTGGCCACCCCAGTGCGGCTTGCAGAACCAGACCCGTTTGAGAACCTGCCTGCGGCATGGCTACAACAGCCGTTCCCGCCGACTGCCGGGGCACTTCACTAGCGGGCGGTATGGTTCCCTTCGTGACCCACTCATCAAGCGCGATGAACATCGCCCGCAAAAACGGCTCCGCATTCGTTGGGTTTTGCAACTGCTGGCAAAGTCCGCGAGTTGCCGCATTCCCCGTACCATGCTGCGCACCGGATACCAGAAAAAAACGAACGTTTTCGGGATCGGGCAGATCATTTCCCTTACTATCCGTGTGCAGCAACGAAGCGGCTTTAACCCAGTATTCGTTCGATGAATTGATCTCAAATACCTTCGGACACGTAGTAGTCGCGGAGCATCGAGCGAGCCGCCCCGCCGTTTTTCCCGAAAGCGGATCGGTCATCACCGGATAAGCGAATGGAAAAATACCCTCCGGATACAAGTGATTTTGCCGATTCCGTTCCGTTCGGGAAGGCTGCGCAAATCGAACGTTGAGACCAATGCCACTGCCGCCACCCATCCAGTTTTCGATTCCGTCCAGAACCTGCCGATTTTGCTCATCGGCATTAAAACCCAGCGTCTGAAAATCATTGACGTAGCGGGCGGGCTGAGAAAGCGAATACGAGAACGTGTAGCGAATATCGCCCGCCAGCGGATTCGGGTGTCCAAAATCGTCGGCTGTCGCATACCGCAGAAACGACACGAAATCGCGGGTAGCCGCCAAGCCAATGCCCGCAACAATCGGGTCGCGCGCTGTGTATTTAAACTCATAAATAGCACTTTGCCGGAAAGTTGTCCCGGCGGGTAACAGCCGAATGGTTCGCTCATCAACGTATTCCCACTTATCGGATGGAACGACGGTGGGAGAATCCTGTAGATGATCGCGCACCGTAAGCGTTGCCTGAGACGTAGCTAACGTAGCAGCCGGGTACGCGAGCGAGTAAGAAAGCGCCGTTGAATTATCGTAAACGATGTATTCGTAGGACGGTCCTGTGATTGGCGATCCATCCGGGTTTTTAGCGACGGGCACGCTGATGGTCAATCCATTATTGGTTGAAGCTGCGGAGCAATCCCAACCATTCCAGGCCATTGTGTAGCCCATATTCATCAGAAAGCTCTCGCCAGCCTGACCGGACGTAGTGGGGTCATTTCCCCCGCTGCTCTTATTAAATCCGCCGAAAAGCTTCCCTCCGCGGTTATTAATTTCCAGAAACAGTTTGTGGTTTCCGTTGCTGAGGTCGACAGGCTTGAGAATATAAATATCCATAGCATACTCCACCATACCTTTTGCATTACGCGGTGCCAGGGTTATATCAGTGATGATGGCATTTTGCGGAGTGGTCGGATCAAGTTCGCCGTAGGCTCTGCCCCGGAGTTTCTCATAAGCACCAACTCGTCCGAACATTTTCCCGTCAAAGGTGGGTGATTGAACGCTCGTAATCTCAATCCGAATGATACGTGCCTGAGCCGCCGAAGTCGCACCGATCAGCAGAAGCAGGAGCAATTTTAGTTCATTCATAAGTGTAAGTAGTTGGCCCGCTTAAACCTATCAGGTCTCTCAGACCTGATAGGTTTGTAATTCAGAGCGACTTTATGGCTAATAAGTTACCAAGTTGCCAGGCCGTACGTATCAGATTCTGTTCCGTGTATTTGAGTGCTGTAGTCATATCGGCGGGGCCATTTCCGATGGCCAGCAGAACATCGAAGTACTGATTCAGCTTCTCATTCTGCTCCAGCGGTAGTTTTCCGGCCAGACCAATAACGGGCAGTTTTTTTTGCTTCGCCTGATACGCAACGCCAAACGGACCTTTCCCATGGAGCGTTTGCTCGTCGATGCTCCCTTCGCCGGTAATGACGATATCTGCACGGGCCACCGCTATGTTGAAATCGGTGAAGTCAAGAAAGAAGTCGATCCCATTAACAAGTTTCGCCCCGAGGAACGTATACAAACCAGCCGCCACACCACCGGCAGCACCGCCATGCCTGACAACCGTCATATCGATACCCGTTTGTTGGTGGGCTACCCTGGCGAATACGGCCAGACTGGCCTCCAGCTTTTTTACACCTTCGGGAGTTGCTCCCTTTTGCGGTCCGAACACGGCAGCCGCACCTGCATCACCCAACAATGTGTTATCTACATCGCAAAGGATGCTTATCTCACAAGTCAGAATTCGCTGATCGAGGGCTGAAACGTCGATGGTGACCAGTTCCGTCAGGCTTTCAGGTGACACTAACTCGGCAGCTGCCGCATCTAAAAAACGAATACCCAGCGCTCGTAAAATGCCGGTGCCCCCGTCTACCGTAGCCGACCCGCCAATGGCCAGAACGAATTTCCTGACGCCCCGATCCAGCGCCAGCTTAATCAGTTCACCCGTTCCGAATGACGTAGCTCGCAGGGGATCTAATTCTTCGGGCTTCACCAAATGAAGTCCCGACGCGCTGGCCATTTCGATGATGGCCGTTTCGCCATCATTGACCAAGCCGAAAGTCGAGGCAATCTGTCGGTCGAACGGGTCCTTCACGTCAGCCGAAATCAGCAAACCGTTGTGTTTTTTGATCATCAACTCTCCTGTGCCATCACCGCCATCGCCCA
>JANXVQ010000775.1 GCA_025351545.1 Spirosoma sp. | reverse complement strand
GGTTGGCATTGATTTCCAGACCAACCGCCCGTTGTTTAGCGGGGTCGTCCAGCAACATCCAGGAAGCGACGCTGCCCAAGGTTTCGGCCAGCACTACCGACGCGCCCCCGTGCAAAATGCCAAAAGGTTGATGTGTGCGTTTGTCAACGGGCATACGGGCAATCAAATAGCCTTCGCCCGCTTCAACGAACTCAATGCCGAGATGCGTACCGATAGAATCGGTGTGAAGAAAATCAAGCGTACTAAGGTCAAAGCCAGCTTTCATAAAGAGCGCGTTTTTTGTAATTTTGCACTCAAATTTGGGAAAATTTGCCAATTGGCAAAGCACTACGCTTGACACAAAAAACAATTTATCTGATTCGCCACGGCGAAACCGACTACAACCGGCGGGGTGTGGTGCAGGGAAGTGGCGTTGACTCAGATCTCAATGATATGGGCCGGGCGCAGGCACAGGCATTTTTTCAGGCCTATCAGCAGGTTCCATTCCGCAAGATTTACATCTCTGGTCTAAAACGTACCCACCAAACCGCCGAGCCTTTTATTGAACTTGGATTGCCTTACGAAAAACTAACCGGCCTGAACGAAATTAGCTGGGGTGTAATGGAAGGTAAAGCCCCCGGCAATTTAGATAATGAGTATTATCGCAGCCTGATCGAAGCCTGGGAATCGGGTAACACCGCCCAGACTACCGATGGTGGTGAGAGTCCCGAACAGGTTGTTGCCCGCCAAAAAAAGGCCATTGATGTCATCTTGTCGCATCCTGAAGAAGACATTATTCTGGTGACTATGCACGGTCGTGCTATGCGTATTCTGCTGTGCTGGCTAACCAATCAGCCCCTTTCGCGAATGGACTATTTCGAGCATAGCAATCTTTGTCTCTACAAACTTCAGTACGATTACGATTCAACTGTCTTTACCATCGAACTGGCTAACGATACAGCCCATTTACTGTCGCTGGCAATGGCGTAGGAAGACGGGACAAGAACAGAATTGGACAAAGTCATAAACTGAGTTTTTGTCTTTTCTTCCTCCGCCCGGCGGTCCGGCCTTCCTCCTTTTTTTCCATTGGTGTAGTATCCCGCCCATCTGGGTCATAATGCTGTATATTCGCCTGTTGACTGGTAGTGGGATCGTAATAGAAAGGTATGTCTAAGCAAAAAATATATTGGTTTTGTCAGATATTCGGCTGGTCGCTCCTGATCACGGTGGAGTATCTGGCCTATCTTCTCGAAGATGGGTTCCAGGCTGATGAACTGTACTTAGCCATTTCAAATATATTTCTTGGCATCACCCTAACGCATCTTTACCGACTCATGATTCGCCGGTGGAACTGGGTACTGTTACCGTTCTTTAGGCTGGCACCCAGGGTATTATTATCTGTTTTTGTGCTTGCCCTGATCATGACAATGGTGAATCTGCCAATGGATCGGCTGATTGTTCCGCAGCATTTAATGGATGAGCCGTGGCCGCTGTTTGGCTACATTATGACTTGGGGCAAAACCATGCTGGCCTGGGTGTTGAGCTATACCGCCTACCATTATGTTGAGGAGAACCGTAGTGCCGAAATTGAAAAAATTTTATTAAAAACAAGTATCCGTGAGACGGAGGCTAAGGTTTTACGGTCGCAATTGAATCCCCATTTCGTGTTCAACGCCCTGAATAGCATTCGAGCGTTGGTTTATGAAAATCCCACCAAAGCTCAGCAGAGCATTACTCAGCTCTCAAATTTATTACGGAACTCGCTACTGGCCGATCGACGAAAAACCGTTGAGCTGCGCGAAGAAATGAAAACCGTGGAGGATTATCTAGCCCTCGAAAAAGTTCGTTATGAAGAACGCCTGACATCACATATTGAGCTGGATGGCCGGACATTATTCTGGCAGGTGCCGCCAATGATGCTGCAAACCCTGGTCGAAAATGCGATTAAACATGGTGTGTCAACGGCAGTTGGTGGCGGGTTTGTGGAAGTGAAATCGAGCCTCGTTGCGGATAAGTTGCATATTATCATCCGCAATACGGGCGTTTTGGGTGACAAGAAAGCATCGGGTGGATTTGGTTTAGCGAACACATCCCAGCGGCTTGAACTACTGTACGGGCCGGATGCACAGTTCCATATTTTTCAGGAAGACTATATTCGTGACAACGGATCAGGCAGCGGTGGGCCGATTGTTTGTGCCGACATTACTATTCCCGCTCAGTCGGAGGGCATATTCCGACGAGAGAAAGTGAGGCATATTGACTGATAATATGGTCACCCGTACCGTCAGCAATAGATCATCATTCACCACACGCTTAACTATTCATTCATCCCTTCTTTATGAAAACCCTAATCATTGACGACGAACGCTTAGCCCGTAACGAACTACGTCGGTTGCTCGAAAACTTCCCCAAAATTCAAATCATTGGCGAAGCCGCTAACGCCGATGAAGCGCTGCCCATGATCGAAGAGTTGGAGCCAGATCTGTTGTTTCTAGATATTCAGATGCCTGGCAAAAACGGTTTCGAGTTGTTACAATCTATTGAAGGCAAAACCCCGGAAGTGATTTTTACAACTGCTTTTGACGAATATGCAATCAAAGCCTTCGAGTTTAACGCACTCGATTATCTGCTGAAACCCGTTGAACTGGCACGGCTGTCGGAGGCTATTCACCGTGTGGAGGAGGAACAGCACATTTCCGAAAACTCCGGGGCCGCATCATTAGGCACTTCGACTAAAATATTAGGCGAAAATGATCAGGTATTTGTAAAAGATGGTGAAAAGTGCTGGTTTGTCAAACTTGGTAAAGTGCGGCTGTTCGAGTCGATGGGGAACTACGTCCGGTTGTATTTTGACGATCAGAAACCGCTGGTTATCAAATCGTTGAACGCTCTTGAAGATCGACTTAATCCAGCAACATTTTTCCGGGCAAACCGAAAACACATCATTAATCTGCAATGGATTGAAAAAATTGAACCGTGGTTCAGTGGGGGATTATTGGTGACGTTACGAGGGGGTGATAAAATCGAAATTAGCCGCCGACAGGCTATACGATTTAAAGATTTGTTAAGTTTGTAGTATGTAACGCCTGGTTCGTTGACACAAATCGCCTGATGGCTCACGCGTTTCAATTACTAAAAACTACTCATGAGGTATTTTCTGGCCCTGTTTTTTTGTGGCTCAATTACTATATTTTTGGCTTGTCATTCTACGAACTCAGAGACACTTGTTTTAGATAAACAGCAATACACCTTTGATGGTGCGAATCGTTGTGATACGACTAAAAATGCTGGTGTAGATGTTTCTGTGTCCTATATTCTTTTAAAAGATGATACAGAAGGCGGGCGAAAAATCAATGATAGTTTACGGCGCCTGGCGGTCAATAGTATTGTCGGTTGGCTTGATAGCGCCACGGTAGCCGATAATCCTGATGTTCAGACCGACCTGGCTAAAGCTGCTTCTCAATTCGCTACAGACTATGAAACTATGCGTAAAGATATGGGAAGCTTAGGCGGTTGCTGGGAAGTGAAAACTACAGCCGATACGGTTCATATTGGGGTTAAGGCACTGACGATCAAATATGAAACGTTTGCCTATACGGGTGGCGCGCATCCAAATTCCAATATGTCTTTTTACACCTTCAATCGAGAAACCGGCCAGATGCTTACACTGACCGATATGGTGTCGGATACAACAGCATTGCTCACCGTAGTTGAAAAGGCATTCAGAAAACAGCAGGCTTTATTACCGCAAAATAACCTCGAAGAACAGGGTTATTTCCTGCACGACGGCCGGTTCTTCTTGCCGGGCAACGTTGGTATGAGTAGCAAGGGGATGGTTTTTTATTATAATCCTTATGAAATTGCAGCCTATGCCATTGGCCCAATTCAATTGACTATCCCTTACGAACAGCTTAATGGTATCTTGCGTGACAACTGGCTGTAATCACAGACGGTAAATGCTGATTTTATGACACTCGACCAATTTACTGCCACACTTTCTCAGTCTCAACCCCCGGCCACTATAAATCCGATAGTAGAGGGGCTTTGGTATGACGCCAAAGGTAACTGGGAACAGGCGCACAACATTGCACAGAGTCGCGAAGGCGAACCATCGTACGACCGCCTGCACGCTTATCTGCACCGAAAAGAAGGCGATCGGTTCAACGCCAACTATTGGTATCGGCGCGCTAAAGTTCCGTTTTTCGATGGGTCGCTGGACGAGGAATGGAATGCGCTGGTTACGCAGATGTTATAAGTGTACCTAAAAAAAGGCCGCACTCTTTCGAATGCGGCCTACGTCTGTCGATGAATAAGTAATATTTTTATTGAGTCAATTCCTCTTCTATCAGCATCTCGCTTACGTCGGTCAGCGGCATGTTAAACGCATCGGCGACACCTTTATAAACTACCTTACCGTCCACAATATTCAATCCCATTTTGAGGTCTATATTGTCGCGGCAAGCTTTCTGCCAGCCTTTGTTGGCTAATTGCAGTGCGTAAGGCAATGTTGCATTGGTTAGCGCAAGGGTGCTCGTATAAGGCACTGCACCGGGCATATTGGCGACGCAGTAATGAACAACACCATCAATGATAAAGGTTGGATCTTCGTGCGTGGTTGGACGGCATGTTTCAATGCAGCCGCCCTGATCAACCGCTACATCAACCAGCACCGTACCAGCCCGCATTAGCTTCAACATCTCACGGGTGATCAGGTGCGGAGCTTTGGCTCCCGGAATCAGTACGGCACCGATAATAAGATCACAAACTTTAATCATGTCGCGAATATTGTATTCGTTCGACATCATTGTCTGCACGTTCGGCGGCATAATGTCCGACAGATAGCGCAGACGCGCCAAACTAACATCCATTATGGTAACGTGCGCTCCCAGTCCGGCGGCCATTTTCGCGGCCTGTGTTCCAACAATGCCACCACCCAAAATGAGTACGTTGGCTGGTTTTACACCCGGTACACCCCCAAGAAGAATGCCCCGACCTTTCAGCGGTTTTTCAAGATATTTGGCACCTTCCTGAACGGCCATTCGGCCCGCTACTTCCGACATGGGAATCAGTAACGGCAAACTGCGGTCGGGCCGTTCAACGGTTTCGTAGGCCAGGCAAACAGCACCTTTCGCTAACATGGTCCGTGTCAATTCTTCCGACGAAGCAAAGTGGAAATAGGTAAACAACAACTGATCTTGTTTAATCAGGTCATATTCAGCCGCAATTGGCTCTTTAACCTTCATAATCATCTCAGAAATTCCATATACCTCTTCGATGGTTGGCAGCATAGTGGCCCCAGCCGAAATGTATTCCGGGTCTTCAAAACCACTCCCTTCACCAGCATTTACCTGAATATATACTGTATGGCCATGTTTGCGCAACTCGGTTACACCGGCGGGCGTTAACGCAACACGGTTTTCGTTATTTTTTATTTCTTTTGGAATACCAATAACCATGATGTGTGGACGTGTTTGGGGAGTAACAAATTGGTATTACAAAGGTATATTTGTAATACTATTTCCCTAGTAGTGTTCTGTTTTTAAGAAAATATGAATCGTATTTTCTTTATTGGTAGGAAATATTTCTATTAGTTAAGTAATTATCCAGTGTAATTCCGTAAAATTGCCGCTATGGAAATTTTAGACAAAACGGATCGTAAAATTTTAAGCTTGCTGCAACAAAACGCCCGATTAACGATTCAGGAAATTGGTAAACAAATCAATCTCTCGAAAACGCCTGTTCATGAACGCATTAAGCGGCTCGAACGCGAGGGTATAATTGATCGGTACGTTACCATTCTCAATAAGAAAAAACTTGGGAATTTATTGATGATTTACTGTCAGGTGACGCTCGATAGACAAACCCGCGACGCTTTCGCGGATTTTGAAACCGCTATCCGGGAATTGCCCGATGTGCTGGAATGCAACCGGGTATCGGGGACGTTCGACTACTTACTTAAAATTGTCAGCCGGGACATGGAAACGTATAATTACTTTTATCAGGAACAGCTATCGGTCATTCCCGGTACTCTTCACATCAGCAGCTTTTTTGTATTGGCTGATGTGAAAAATTCAACTGTTATACCAATCGAGTAATATAAAAAAGGCTCTCACACTACAGGTGCGAGAGCCTTTCTGAACAGTTTACAAACTAAATCAATAGGGTTTTGCTTCAGGCAACGGTTCTTCAGACTGTTGAACTACCTCATGACCAGCTTGTTCACTAGCCTGACCGTGAGGTTGTTTGCCATTATCGCTGGCTGCCTGTTGCAATCCTTCCTTTAATCGCCGACCGTAATCTTCATCGCACTGGCCGAATAACTCGATCATCTTGTCCTGAACATCTTTCTGAGCGCCCGAAATTGCATCTACCAGATTGTTGATCAGGTCATTGCGTTCCCAGTTTTCAAACGTCCGATACCGTTCTCCAGCCTGCTTGAAGTTGTTGGTCCGGTCAATCGGCTGACGCACCAGGTTGCCCGTAATGTAGGGTTTGTGATCAGGGTAGGTGCGGGGGGCTTCTTTCAGACCGTTCATCGACGACGGTTCATAGTTGACATGCTTATTCTGGCCCGGTGCTGTGTCGACCCGGTATTGCATTTGTCCATCGCGCTGGTTAGTCGCAACATGCTTTTTCGGCGCGTTAATGGGCAGTTGCAGGTAATTGGTGCCAACACGATAACGCTGTGTATCGGAGTAAGAAAACGTACGTCCCTGGAGCATTTTATCGTCTGAAAAGTCCAAGCCATCCACTAAAACCCCTGTTCCAAACGCAACCTGCTCAACTTCATGGAAATAGTTTTCCGGGTTCTTATTGAGCGTCATAAGCCCTACCGGTAACCAGGGGAATTGATCCTGTGGCCACAGCTTTGTATCGTCGAGCGGATCAAAATCCAGTTCAGGATGATCGTCGTCGCTCATAATCTGCACCAGCAATTCCCATTGCGGAAAATTACCGGTTTCAATAGAATCATATAGATCCTGCGTGGCGTGGTTAAAGTTTTTGGCCTGAATTTGTTCAGCTTCGGGCTGGGTCAGGTTTTTGATTCCCTGCTTCGGTTCCCAGTGATATTTTACCAACACACCTTCACCCTTTTCATTAACCCATTTATACGTGTTCACGCCTGACCCTTGCATCTGTCGGTAGTTGGCCGGAATACCCCAGGGTGAAAACAGGAATGTGAGCATATGTACCGACTCAGGCGTGTTGCTCATAAAGTCAAATATACGTCCGCCATCCTGCCGGTTCGTAATCGGGTCCGGTTTCAGGGAGTGTACCATGTCTGGAAACTTCATAGCATCCCGAATAAAGAACACTTTAAGGTTATTTCCCACCAAATCCCAGTTACCATCTTCGGTATAAAACTTCACCGCAAAACCGCGCGGATCGCGTAGTGTTTCCGGCGAATGTCCACCGTGAATAACGGACGAAAAACGGACAAAAACCGGCGTTTCCCTGCCCTTCTGCTGAAATAATTTAGCGCGTGTATATTTCGATACTGGCTCATCACCAACAGTTCCGTAGGCTTCAAAAACGCCGTGTGCTCCTGCACCACGGGCATGTACAACCCGTTCGGGAATGCGTTCCCGGTCGAAATGACCGATTTTTTCGAGGAATGGGTAATTCTCTAACGTGGTTGGTCCCCGGCTACCCACCGTACGGACATTTTGGTTGTTAGTCAGCGGGTGGCCCTGCCGGGTTGTTAAGGTCTGGTCGGTGGGTTGATCTTGTGGCTGTAGTCCGGTGGCACCGAATTCTGGTCCGGGCGTGTGCCCGTTTTGACCGTTGCCGTTTTGGTTCGTTTCCATAACAACGTTTGTA
>JANXVQ010000395.1 GCA_025351545.1 Spirosoma sp. | reverse complement strand
GGATCGCCGGTATCGAGGTCAAGGTCGGTGCCGGTATGCCAGCGTCCCCATCGGTATCCAAAATTGGAGGTCATTCTACCTACTGTTAGCGGGGCCGACCAGTAGCGATTTGCCGGCGGGTCGTAGAGTTTGATGTCGATGGCTTCGTCGAACTCTAACGGATTGATATTGTATGGGTCAATCGTGCGGGAATCCCAGACGGCGTAATAATCGGCAATTTTAACCCACTCTGTCCCAATCAGCACAGAATCAATCACTTCCACAACGCTGGTCTCACCTTGGTCGAGTTGACTGGTATCTTCGCTGACAACCGGATTTAATTCTTTTTTAGGTTCAAACTGGCTGTTAAAGCGGAGTTGAGTTGTTTCCTGTTCAAACTGGTCGTCCGCTTTTTGCGGCTGTTCAACGACCGGGAAATTTCGGGTAGATCCATTTTTTGGGGTAATACGCAGGTTGTTTTTAAATCGCCCGCGCTCCTGGGCCTGTGCCGTTACGGTCAAACACAAACACCCAATGGCCAGTAGCCACCGTGTAGCGGTTTCTTTCATCATAGGTGAGTGGTTAGTAATTGGTAGTTAGGAGGTAGTCAATAACCTAAGAAGTCATTTACTAGCCGCTAACTACCAATCACTACCCACTAATTTTTGTTAATGAACAATTTCTTCACTCTGCATTTCCAGCGTGACCAGATAACGTTCTGCATCTAGGGCAGCCATACAGCCTGTTCCGGCTGCAGTAATCGCCTGACGGTAAACATTGTCCTGAGCGTCACCGCAGGCAAATACGCCGGGTACATTGGTTCGGGTACTTCCTTTTTCAGTTAGGATGTAGCCATTTTCATCCAGTTCAAGATATTCCTTAAAAATGCCGGTATTTGGTGTGTGGCCAATGGCTACAAAAAATCCGGTCACGTCCAGAACCCGTTCTTCGCCTGTTACCGTATTCTTTACCAGAACACCCGATACGTCCTCATCGCCCAGTACCTCTTCGGTAGACGTGTTATACAGAATTTCGATATTTGGAGCGGTTTGTATACGCTTCTGCATGAATTTCGATGCCCGCATTTCGTCGCGACGAACCAGCATATAAACTTTACGGCAAAGGTTTGCCAGATAGCTGGCTTCTTCGGCGGCTGTGTCGCCCGCACCAACGATGGCAACATCCTGCCCCTTAAAAAAGAATCCGTCGCAGACGGCACAGGCCGATACGCCCCGGCCATTAAGACGCATTTCGGATGGCAGACCGAGCCATTTTGCTGATGCGCCCGTCGAAATAATTATAGAATCAGCGGTGATTTCGTGGGTGTCGTCAACAATAGCGCGGTGCGGTGTGCCGTGGCCCGGCTGATCCGAAAACTCAACTTTCGTAACTATACCATAGCGAATGTCGGCTCCAAATCGGCGTGATTGCTTCTCAAGATCCTGCATCATCTGCGGTCCCTGAACACCATCTGGATAACCCGGAAAATTATCAACTTCATTGGTAATGGTAAGTTGGCCGCCGGGCTGGCCGCCCTGATATAAAACGGGGTGCATATTGGCCCGCGCTGCATAAATGGCGGCTGTATAACCGGCCGGGCCAGAACCTATAATTAAGCACTTAACGTGTTCGGAAGTCATTGAAAAAGGAGCAAAGTCGTCTGGAAACTAAATATATTCTCCGTTAAAAGGGAGAGTATATCGACAACATACACAAAATTGAAAAAAATCCCTCGTAAAGCAAAGGAGTTGCGAATTACAGGGTACGAATTACGATTTAGTTGAAATATTCATAATTATTAATATATTATGCATAATAATTTCAAGATCAAAGAACTCGCCACTCAATCCGACGATTTAACCGTCGGTTTTCGTCGGTTAAATTTGGTACGAGCGGGCGGGTTTTTCCGTAACCGACAGCCCGGATACGACCCGGCTGAATGCCTGCTTTGGTTAGGTAAGCGACCACCGCCTGCGCCCGTTTCTGCGAAAGTATCAGATTCGCGGCTGCATCGCCTTTGTCGTCGGTATGGCCCAAAATCTCAACGTTTACCGCCGGATTGGCCTGCATAAATAAAGCTAGTCGATTGAGTTCGGTGAGCGATTTGTCGGCCAGGTCGTAGCGTCCATACTCAAAAAACAGGTTATTGAGTGTTTCGTTGGCCGATGTTCCGCCCGCTATCGGCTCCAGAGGTACACTCAGTGACATTCCTTCGCCTTTGGTTCTCTGAGTGAAATCGAACGACAGACTTTTGAATAGATAACCGGGAACATTTACGTAGAGCGCGTACTCGCCCCCGCTCGGCAGTACGGTTAT
>JANXVQ010000633.1 GCA_025351545.1 Spirosoma sp. | reverse complement strand
TGCTGGCCATTCCGGTGTCTATTATCGGCACGTTCGCCTTGTTTATACCGCTCGGTTTTACCATTAACACGCTGACACTCTTTGCGTTTGTTCTGGCCATTGGTATTGTAGTCGATGATGCGATTGTGGTGGTGGAGGCTGTGCAGGTCAACCTCGACAAAGGCATGACGCCCAAAGAAGCGACCAGAGAAGCCATGCGTGAGATTTCGGCTCCGGTAATTGCTATTGCCCTGATTCTGGCCGCTGTATTTGTGCCGGTCGGTTTCATTCCGGGAATTGTCGGGCGGCTTTATCAGCAGTTTGCTATTACAATTGCCGTTTCGGTATTGATTTCGGCTTTCGTGGCGTTGTCGCTTACACCCGCGCTGTGTACGTTATTGCTTCGGCCGATGCACATCGACGAAAATGCAAAAGGACTTAACAAGTTCTTTTATAAATTTAATCAGTGGTTTGAAAAGGTTACGAACGCGTACTCAAACACGGTACAGCGACTCATTAAAGCAACGCCACTGGTCATTGTCGGACTGGTCGTTTTGTACATAGGAACGGGTCTTTTGTTCCGGGCTAAACCAACCGGATTCATTCCGACAGAAGACGAAGGCCGGCTGATTGTCACCTACGAAATTCCTGAAGCCGCTTCGACAACGCGTAGTTTGGTGGTGCTCAATAAGATCATGAACATTCTTAAAGAGCAACCGTACGTAGCGCATTTTGCGGCACTGGGTGGCCTGAATGCGGTTACATTCGCATCAAAATCAAACAGTGGCACGGTTTTTATGTCGCTGAAGCCGTGGGATGAGCGTAAGGAGCGTAACATGCAGGCCGATTCGCTGGTGGTTAAATTACAGAAAGCGCTGGCGGGATTAAATGACGCCAAGCCTCAGGTTTTACAGCCCCCCGCCATTCCCGGTTTGGGCCAGTCCTCCGGGTTTACCTTCGAAATTCAGCAGCGTGAAACCAACGACGATGTAACCGCATTTGACAACGTGGTGCAGAACTTTCTGGCCGAAGCTAACAAACGCCCTGAAATTGGCCGTGCTTTTACCTATTTCACGGCCAAATCACCGGCGTATCGGGTCGATGTAGACCGTGATAAATGTAAAAGACTGGGCATATCGGTTAGTGATGTGTATACCACGATGCAAACGCTGCTGGGTAGTCAATACGTCAATGACTTTATTATTTACGGGCGTAAGTTCCGGGTTGTTGCCCAGGCCGATACCATGTATCGAACAGATATAAAGGCGCTCAATCAATATTATGTTCGCAATAGAGCGGGTCAGCTGGTGCCCATCAGTACAGTTATCAAGACCAGTGTTATCGAAAATGCCCCGCTGATTTCGCACTTTAACTTGTTCCGCTCGGTCGAACTGAACGGTATTGCCAAGCCCGGTTATAGTAGCAGCCAGGCCAATGATGCTCTTCGTGAGGTAGCGGCTAAAGTTCTCCCCACCGGTTATGCCTATGATTTTGGTGGACTGAGCCGCGAAGAAATCAATGCGGGTGACACGTCGATTTATATTTTCATGCTGTCGATTGGGTTTGTATTCTTATTCCTGGCGGCCTTGTATGAAAGCTGGTCTGTGCCGTTCTCCGTACTTCTTTCGGTTCCCATTGGTGCTTTGGGGGCCATTACCGCTCTGATCATTTTTCCTTATTTAACCAACAACGTTTACGCCCAGATCGGGTTAATTACGTTGATCGGTCTGGCGGCTAAAAACGCCATTCTGATTGTAGAGTTTGCCAAGGAACGGGTTGACAAGGGCGCCGATCTAATGGAATCGACCATAGAAGCGGTTCGCCTTCGACTCCGGCCAATTTTGATGACGTCATTGGCGTTTATCCTGGGTGTATTTCCGCTGGCACTCGCGAGTGGGGCAGGGGGCGTAGCCCGAGCCACCATTGGCCGGACGGTACTGGGTGGTATGTTGGCTGCAACGTCGCTGGCTATCTTCGTCGTGCCGGTACTCTATGTATGTATTACAAAACTGGCCTATGGCAAAAAAGGGTTAGCCGCGTTGAAAGCAAAAGCCGAAAAAGAAGAAAAACCAAATGAGCCAGCGGAGGGTGAGAGTACAATGCAGCCGTAGCCCACTCCCTCAAATGGCCAGGATGACGACAAAGTCCGTCATTAAGTAGTCAACGAAATGAGGCAGCTCGTTCTTACTGCAATTGTCCGGATATGTACATCTGTTGTTCACAAACGGACAACGGGTGTACATATTTTCGTTTAAGAAACCTTCTTTTTGGGCTTCACGGGCCCTATTTTTCTTTTGGCAAGCCATTCGATATACAGAAATAGAGGATATCTAATTCTACCACGTTTACGTAGATTGTAAATGTTTTTTAGCCTTGACAAACCGGGTTACCGGTGCGGTTTAGAACTTCGTCAAAGATTTTACCTTCGACCTGACAGCTAAATAAGAGCACCATAAGGTCAGGTTTTGTGTAATCGGGTTCTTAAATCAGACATAGGGCGGTTTCTCAAAACCGAGCCGTTGTGGAGGTGGTTGCGGAGGTGGTGTCAGGTTTGAGAACCTGACA
>JANXVQ010000612.1 GCA_025351545.1 Spirosoma sp. | reverse complement strand
ACATCGGCATTCAAAACAACGGATTCTTGCGATTTAAGGCGGATAGGGTTATCAGCATTAAGCGTTGTTCGAGGCATAAAGGTTTCTTGAGTACGTTACCCGTCAACAACCTGTGCTAACCGAAATCTGACTTAGTTTGGCAACACGAATAGTTACCGTTACGCTAGGTGATCCACAAAAAAAATGGACTCGCCAGCGAGTCCATTTTTGGCCAGTTTGTTAACAAACTGGCTTATATAAAGGCTAAACTTTTTGTCCATAAGTCAGCGGCTTGTTTGCTTGTATTATCGCTGTGCCTGACTGACTTAGGTTTTAAATCTGCGAAGAAACCGCCTGACCCACCCGCTTGCCCATCCAGCTTTGTAAGAACCGATAAGGGAGCCGTCGCCAGATAGACCGATGTTTCGGCACCCCGCTCCGGCGTTCGCATAAAGGGCCGCGCCAACGACAGCAGCAGTTGGAACGTGCCGGTAAAATTGCTCCCGAAATTTGACTTGACAACGCCCGGATGCACAGCAAAAGCGGTGATGCCCGCATCGGCATAGCGCTTTGCCAGTTCTTTGGTAAACAGCAGGTTGGCTAGCTTACCATCGCCATACGCCGACATCAATGACAAATTCTTATTGTGCTGAAAAAACCGCGCTGCTTTACCTAACGCATAAGCCGCCGACGATAAATTGATAATACGAGCTTCGCCAGATGCTTTAAGCAAATCCAGTAAGTGATAGGTTAGTATAAAATGACCAATGTGGTTGGCATAAAATGACTTCTCGACGTTATCAACAAACTCAATTCTGTCGGGCGAGAAGCCCGCATTATTAATCAGGACATCCAACTGCCGGTGCGTAGTGCTCACCTGTTGAGCCGCCCGACGTATCGAATCAGCATTTGTCAAGTCGGCAATAATCAACTCGACCGTTATGGCTGGGTTAAGCTGTTTCACAATCGCTACGGCCTCCTGCCCTTTTGTTTCATTCCGGCATAGCAGAATCAGGTTGAATCCTCGCCGGGCCAGCGCTTTTGCTGTTGCCAGCCCAATACCAACGTTTGCGCCGGTGATCAATGCGGTTTTCATTTGGTTGAGGTTAATGGCTTCAGAAAAGAGGCTAGTATTCGCTTAGAACAGCAGTTTCCAACCGTTAAAAAACAAGTCTTTACCCGGCTGTCCCGACCAATGGTTTGTAGATTCCTCTACTGCATGTTGGGTACTCTCCTTTTGCACAACAATAGCCGAAATACCATTTTTGGCCAGTGATCGGCAAATATCTTTTGTGGTTTCGGAGGCATGACCACTTACTAATCCTATGGTTTCTTCGTTTGTTTTCATGGCTGTTGGTTTTATTGTATGTGCAAACAAGTTTTCTGCTAATTTTTTTTACAGGGCTTCACCCAATGCCTTTGCGGCCTTAAATACCTGCTGTGTTAACTGGCAAACGTTATTTTCGCCAATTAGCTGCGAATAGCGCGTGCCTACGCGGTCCCATGCTTCCGAAACTTCAGGTTGCAGTTTTTCGCCCTCGGCGGTTGGGTAAATCAGCGTTTTCTTCCCCTCCGATTCGCGCCGAACCAAGTGTTTCTGTTCCAGTTTTTCGACCAGACGAGTAATTGTCGATGGTGTTAACGAAAGTGTTCCGCTTAATTCAGATGGCGTGATACCCGGCTGACCTACTACTTCACACAATATGTAAGCATGAGAATAACACAGACCAAACCGGCCAAACTCGTCATCGCCGATGGCCGTAATAGCCCGCGACAATGCATTGGCCGAGAAAAGCAAACAAGCATTATATCGTGTTGCGGTTTTTTCGGCTACGGCAATTGTTTTTTCTTCGGTTATCATATCCATTCGCTACTAGGATGACAAAGGTACAAGACAATATTTGTATGTGCAAGCAACATCAAGAAAAAAAATCAGGCCACGATTTGATCATGGCCTGAAATGAGCGAGTTTGTCATTATAAGTATGGGTTTCTACTCCAACCGAAACCGTTTCCTTACTTCCCTGGCAGATGAACCTCCGCCATCATACAGCGGGCCGAACCTCCGCCGTTGCCTTCAATCATCGACAAGTCGAAGTGAAGCAGTGTGGCGTAGTCGTCCAGAAGGTCAAGCTGTTTGGGGGTCAACGACTCAAAGGCACGCGTAGACATGACCAATAATTTTTGGCCTTTCTGAGTATGAATCATTAACATGTTACCGGCAAAACTGGCCATTTGCTCCAGCGAAATATCAATTATGCGCTTGTTTAGTTTCTCCAGCTCCTGGCGCACCATTAATCGCTCGTCGGGGTCGCTAATGGCCGACAGGCAGATTACAGCAAACGTGTCGGCAATGCACATAAGCACATTGGTATGGTAAATGGCCTTACCACCCGCATCGGCCGAATGGAATGATACGGTCCGGTATCCGGTCTGCCGGCCAAATTCAGCCAGTACATCGGGGTTAGTTCGGGGCGACAGACTGGCAAAGGCAACGCGGTTCATCCGGTCGAGCACCAGGCTCCCGGTACCCTCCAGAAACTTACCTTCCTGCTCAAAATGGGTCAGATCAATAATTCTGGCAACATGAAAATTCTTGGCGAGCTCGTCGATGATGTCCTGCCGACGTTCGAGACGACGATTTTCGGCTTGCATTGGATAGAGTACCACCGTGCCGCTGGCGTGGAAGGAAACCCAGTTATTGGGAAAAATCGAGTCGGGTGTATACGGCTCAATGGTATCGTCATAGACCATCACATCTACGCCAATAGCCTGGAGCTGACGCGCCATTTCGTCGAACTCGCTCCGGGCATCTTCCTGAGCTACATCCTTCGTTTGTGCAGCCAGTTTAATATCCTGAAATGCATTCGACTCGGCAGTTTCGGTATTAAACCCGAAATT
>JANXVQ010000543.1 GCA_025351545.1 Spirosoma sp. | reverse complement strand
GGTGTCGGCACGGCTGGCAATGAATAATCCGGGTCGGGTCAATCATGTCGTGTTTGTTTCATCGGCCCTTGGACCGGGGCTGGAGCGAACATACCCAATCAGCTATTTCGCCGATAGCCCGTTGATTCGCTGGGGGGTGTCGCCCCTTCTTCGCCTGGCAAATGACGAAAAACTGGCGCATAGAAAAGCGCTGGAAGCGATTTTGCCTGACTGGCCTAAAATCCGGGCGAATATTACCATGTTGCATGGTCAGCGCGACGAGTTGGTGTATCCAACCAACGTTTCGTTTGCACAACACCACTTGGTTAATGCGCGGGTGAAGCAATTCCTGCTACCCAAAAATCGTCATGATATCGTGTTCAACAAACGAGAATACATGACTGAAATCATCCTCAATATTCTACAGCAGCGCGATGTAAAGGAGACAGTCAACGTCAAGTCTATAGCCGTAAAAGCAAAAGAGAGTGAAACAAATAGGCTCTAAACCAAGAGTCTATTTGTTTCACTACTAAGCCGTTATCTCAATCCGATTTCCTTCCGGGTCCAGTACAACACTTTCGTAATAGCCATCACCCGTTCGGCGGGGTTCGCCTACAATGACGAATTTATCAGCTCGAAGCTGGTTGGTCAGGGCATCGACGGCGGCTTCACTACCGATCGAAACAGCAAAGTGAATAAAGCCTGAAAATTCAGTCAACACATCATTTTTTGTATCCGGGATTCCTTGCATGTGCATAATTTCCAGACGTGCGCCCCCATCAGGAAACGTCAGAAAATAGGATGAGAATCCTTTGTTTTTGTTGATGTATTTCTCGTTAGCCGTAACATTAAAATAAGTTTCGTAGAAGGCCCGCATCCGCTCTAAGTCGCGAACCCATAAGGCAAGGTGGTCAATATGCATACCACAAAGGTCAGTCTATCAGATCTGTCTTTCTACCTCTACATTGACACAAGTCTCCACGCAATCAACCCATTGATTTTGCTACAATACCAGCATAGGCATCCAGAATACCCCATCGCCAAGCCAGCGGTAACGTTCGTTTTTGAGAAAATAGGCGGGGTAACGCTGGATTCCGTATAGAGTCAAGCTCATCAGCGAGAGCATTAGTGCTGAACGTTGGGCGAACCGATCTGTTGTTATAAAGCAAAGAGCAAAACCTGTAATCACGATGACGAATGTAAGCCACCGCAGAACTAAGTCACAGCTTTCCAGTCCCCAGGCAGTCGCTAATGAAAACAGAGCTTGTCCAGGTGTTTCGAGTTGCTCCATAACAGCAAATAATAACAGATTCTGAAACGCAATGCCCATAAACATCAGTCCTTCAGCAATCTCTACATAGCTTACCGAAGGACGTTGTACCCAAACACTCCCCCAAATACCAGCGGCATAAAGCATAGCGACAAGAGGCTCTTTTAACAACAGGGCCGGATGCCGGGCCGGAAGCCGAAAAACCGATCCAACATAGGCCGCACAAATACCGCCCAGCACAATACCGAATTTGACGACGCTACCCGGCAGGAAAAAAGTGAGAAAGAAAGCCACAACGGCGGCACCAATTACAACCCGCCAAAGTAGCGGAGCATGCGCAAGATGGAAATGATGACGAGCCGTGAGGGGTTGCATTGCGGCATCAACACTGTATTTCCGAACGTCGAGCAGACGGTCAACCGTGTAGATTATAAACACCACCAATGCCAGCACGAAAGGTGTAGCCCAATGCACTGGCTCAACATCAGATAGGCGTGCGGCCATTCGGTTGGATAGTACAGCGCCCATCACGACCGGAAAACTTAAATAATAAATGTTGCGTAGATAATTGAGCAAAAGATATACCTCGTAATTGTGTGTAAAATGGATACTGTACGTCGTTGAACAGAAGCTTCGGCATCCGTCGCCATCTTAGTTTGATTATTTAGAAGCGGGCATCCGTCAAATCAGGCTAGTCGTTCGTGTAAAGTCTGCTCAATTATATAGTACTAACGGTTTTAAAATCTCTTCGGCTAAGCGCCTGCCAAATAGGTAGTAGGCGGGGCCAGCCAGGGATCCTGTCGGCTAATGACGTCAATGGGTTGACCAACCCGCAAGGTGCCTAAAATAAACTCGCCAGTGGGTTGCGCCAGCACGTTTTGACCGAATAGAATTTTGTGTTTCCACTGGCGATAAGTCGCTAGTGTACGCAACGGCTCTCGTCCTTTCTCACCCGTTTCCGGATCAATAGTGGTTAAAACACAGCGAGCACAGGGTTTAACGCCATAGAAGTCTATTCCGCCCACGCGAAAATGATTCCAGGCATCTTCTTCGTAGGGCAAGCTATCGGCAACAACAATATTTGGCCGGAAGCGTATCATGTCAATGGGTTCGGCAAGCCGCTGGTTCAGGTTATCGAGCGATGCCTGCCCAATCAGCAAATACGGATATCCATCGGCAAAACTAACCACTTCATTCTGATGCGCATAGGCTGAGTCGACTGGGCGATTGGTCGTCTCGGGCATAAATACCAGCCGACAGGGCTTCTCGATCGCGTTCGTGAACCAGCGATCTGCTTTTTCACTGATGGTTACAGCGGGCACATCTTTACTGTCCCAAATAGTAACCAGCATCGTTTCGCGAGCCGCGGTCGAATCGTCTGGTTGATCCGGTATAGTTAATGGCAGTTCCAGCACATCTTCCGGACGATGTCGATGCCAGACACGCAGGGTGTCGCCGTGGATAGCCACATCAATTAGGGCCATTTGATGATTGGTGCGCTGCGTCAAGAACTCTCCCGCAGGAGAAACCAGCATAAACCGCCGGTCGTAACGAAGGCCTTTCTCCTCAACCACCGTTTCAGTAACGGAAATACAACCAAGCGATTTAATGGGATAAATTCGAAGTTCAGAAATAGTCATAAAAGTCAGTAGTCATTACCGGCGCGCCGGAGTTGTCAATTCAATAAGTAATTGAGCAAAAAACTTTGACAGAATTGATAGTGTAGTTCATTGATTATCAGAGGTATCAGCTTTGTCAAAGTTTAATTAAATCGTTAAATATAATCGACTGACTCACAACTTACATACTCATTCTTGGTAACGGACTAACGGTTTGCGCCGTAAACTCGCCCTGTTCATATTTAAATTGTGCCGCCATCGCAATCATAGCCGCATTATCTGTGCAGTACTCAAAACGAGGAATATAAACGGCCCATCCCTGCTCATCGCCGAGTTGCGTAAGGTCGGCCCGTAACCCGCTATTGGCCGACACGCCCCCGGCAATTGCCACTTCCCGAATACCTGTTTCGCGAACAGCCCGTTTCAGCTTCGTCAGCAACATCTGGATTAACGTGTGCTGAACACTGGCGCAAATATCCGCCAGATTTTGGGTAATAAAATCCGGATTTGTCTTCATGTTATCCCGCAGAAAATACATAATCGCCGTTTTTATCCCGCTAAACGAAAAGTCCAGGTTAGGCATTTCGCCCATCGGAAACCGAAACGCCAATGGATTGCCTTCTTTAGCATACTTGTCAATCAACGGGCCGCCAGGATAAGGCAAGCCCAATAGTTTAGCTGATTTATCGAAGGCTTCGCCCACCGCATCATCCAACGTTTGCCCCATAACAGTCATATCGAGTGGCCCGTCGATGCGCACAATCTGCGTATGCCCACCACTAACGGTCAGGCACAGAAATGGAAATGCAGGCTTGGGGTTTTCGATGAAGTGTGCCAACACATGCGCCTGCATATGGTTAATTTCAATAAGCGGAATGTTGAGGCCGAGGGCCAGCGCTTTGGCAAACGAAGTTCCGACCAGAAGCGAACCTAACAAACCGGGTCCCCGTGTAAAGGCAATGGCTGATAGCTCATTTTTGGGTAAATTTGCATCGGCCAAAGCCCGTTCGACCACTGGTAAAATATGTTGCTGATGGGCTCGGGAGGCCAGTTCGGGAACAACGCCCCCATATTGTTCATGAATTAACTGAGTGGCAATTACGTTCGACAATATATGCCCGTTGACTAAAACAGACGCCGACGTTTCGTCGCAGGAAGACTCGATGGCTAAAATGTTCACCGTACAAAGCTAATGGATAATGATTTCTCCAAAAACGAACAATGTAAGTTATAACTAAACCGTTCACTCGGTTATAGAGTATAAAATATATTCAGTTTTCGTTGTTTGTTGTAGATTAGGCCTTTCCGCACGAATGCGTCAGTTTTTCGCCATATTTCTTAAAACACTGCTCTACCTGATCTTCACGGTATTTGGGTTGGCATTGGGCATTTTGCTGAGCCTCCAACTCCCAGCCGTACAAACGCGCCTAGCCATAAAAGGAGCCGAATGGCTATCCAATAAATTACGTTTTCCGGTTACTCTTGACGGCGTTTCCATTAAATGGTTCGATTCGCTAACCCTCGAAGGTGTTCTTATTAAAGACCGCCAGGGACGGCCCATGATTACCGTTAAGCGGATTGATGCCGATTATAATCTCCGAAACTTACTCGATTCATCGGCGCACAATATTCATTTAGATGAAGTAGTGTTGTATAAGCCCGATGTCAGGATGATAAAAAATCGGACATCGGGTGATACAAACCTTGATGATTTTATTGCCCGTATT
>JANXVQ010000503.1 GCA_025351545.1 Spirosoma sp. | reverse complement strand
CATACGGTGACCGTTGATGCCAGTATGAAATACGGGCAATTGGCACCCTATCTTGACAAAAAGGGATTTGCCTTGCACAATCTGGCGTCGTTACCTCATATTTCCATTGCGGGAGCTTGTGCAACAGCAACGCATGGCTCGGGGGTAAAAAATGGAAATTTGTCGACGGCTGTTGCCGCTATGGAAATGGTTACGGCTGAGGGCGAAATACGGACATTATCCCGCGCTAAAGATGGGGATGTGTTTCGGGCTGCCGTTGTCCATTTGGGGGCGCTTGGCATTGTCACAAAGGTTACGCTCGATATTCAGCCAACCTTTATGATGCGGCAGGATGTGTATGAGAACCTGCCAACAGCGCAACTCAAAGATCATTTTGAAGCAATTGTGTCGGGCGGATACAGCGTTAGCTTATTTACCGACTGGCAAAAAAGCCGTATCAATGAGGTCTGGATTAAACGGCGCATTGAAAAAGGCGTAACGCTGGACGCCAAGCCAGACTATTTCGGGGCAACGCTTGCCAAAAAGAACCTGCATCCCATTGCCGAACTCTCGGCCGTGAATTGCACCGAACAAATGGGCGTACCCGGTCCCTGGTACGAACGTCTGCCGCACTTCCGCATGGGCTTTACACCCAGCAGTGGCAAGGAATTGCAATCGGAATATTTTGTTCCCCGCAAAAATGCAGTCGAAGCTATTCTGGCCGTTGAGCGACTGCGTGATCATATTAGCCCGCACCTGATGATTTCCGAATTACGCACCATCGACGCAGATAATTTTTGGATGAGCCCGTGTTATAAACAACCTAGTCTGGCCATTCACTTTACCTGGAAACAAGACTGGGCTTCTGTCAAGAAGGTGCTGCCGATGATTGAAAAAGAACTGGCTCCATTTCACCCCCGGCCACACTGGGGCAAGTTGTTTACAATGGCGCCATCCGTACTGCAATCGCGCTATGAAAAGTTACCCGCGTTCAAACAATTAGTTAAAGAATACGATCCGAAGGGTAAATTCCGCAATGACTTTTTGAACACGAATCTCTATGGCAGTTGAGCGTCTATAGCTTCAGCGATTTCAGAAGGCGATGTGTCGTATAATTGGTCGGCTGAGATGGTCTTATTTCGCCAGCCCGATGGCCGGAGGCATACCTATTCAGCCAATCAAGTGGCTTAATTTGGCTGGTTTGATAACAACCAACATAGACATCTAGATTTCGTCTCCCTGTTAACGTCAGTCGATAAAGATCGGGCGAATCAGGTATTTTTTGAGGTCTGCCTGGATGGCCCATTGACTATAGTTCGTCAATTGGGACGACCACACGGGTTTATTCAAGCGCCTGTTTAACCATCCGGCTTACGCCACCGGCCAACCAGTAATGGCCGGTGCGCCTAATTAAGTATCAACGTAGATAGGAGATGCCACAATTCATACCGTTTATGGTGGAAAAGAGTTGAACCAAGCTAGTATCTTTGGCGCTCGTCCGGCTTGTCTGTCCGGTCAGAAAACCCAACAGAAAAAATGCTCAACGCTCAACTTGATCTTGCCCCCATCACTCGCCATTTGCGGGCTATGTTTGGTTCGCGTTTATTAATCGCAGCCGTTCATCACCTGAATGTCTTTGAAATACTTAGTCCTGGCCCGCTTTCGGCGTCCGATCTGAGCAATCAACTTCATCTCAGTGAACGACCGGCAATGGTACTGTTTCCGGCGCTATGTGCCATGGAATTGATACAGTATGACGAAGCAGGGCGACTTTGTATTACTGAATTAGGCCGTTATCTGACCCAGGGCCAAACGCCCAATCTCATTGGCTATACAGGGCTGGAAAAAGACGATCCGGGCGCACTGGAAATGGCAGTGCGCCTTAGAAACGACGGCCCTTTAGACACCCCGAAGGGCATTTCGTTCGTGAAAGAAGGCGAAGGACCTTCGCCTATGGATGACCCTGAATTGGCCCGAAAATTTACGATGGGATTAGCCGGACGTGCCCGGCAACTGTCGCCCCTTGTAGCGGAAAATCTATCGAAACACCAAGGCCACCTGCTCGATGTGGCCGGAGGTACAGGCTTTTACACCTATGAATGGCTGCTAAAGAATCCCACCTCAACGGCCACTTTATTCGACCGGCCAGCGGTGCTGACCGTAGCTGCCGAATTGCTGGATGAATTTAGTCGCAGTGGGCGTTCGGGTGCCGACAGGGTGAAGGCGCGGGTGACGTTTCTTCCGGGCGATATGTTAACGGATGAACTTCCACAAACGGATATTCTATTGGCGGCCAGCCTTTTCCACGACTGGCCCACGCCTACCTGCCAAACGCTGGCCCATCGCTTTGCCGCACCTTTGCGTTCTGGTGGCGAATTATGGGTACACGACGCCTTCCTGAATGATGCCTTAGACGGTCCATTGGCCGTTAGCGATTATTCGGCTCAGCTATTTTGGGGAACTAAAGGCCGGTGTTACAGCCGCGCCGAATACCGAAACTGGTTCACCGAAGCAGGGCTGGAACCTACTTCAGTCAATATACCAACGCAAATGGACTATGGACTGATCTGGGCTAAAAAACCCTGATTTATAGACCCTAACTAACTTTACAAATAAAAAGAATTAGACGATCAATGCTCTTTCCCGTATGCTTTTTCGCCCGCTTCAACGGGTATTGATAACACATTATTTTTGGGTGGAATTGGGCACGGATAGCCTTCCTGATAGGCGCAATAGGGATTATAAGCCTTGTTGAAATCTATGGTCAGGTGGCCGTCTTTAATCTCGCCCGTACGCAAGTCGATGTAACGACCGCCCCCGTAAGTTGCTGTCCCTGAGGTAGCATCTTTAAACGGGAGAAACAAATAATCACGAAATTCCGGCATCCGAATTACATTCAGATTACGGTACAATGTCAACTGCTGCGGCTTGCCGTTGAGCACGAACGACAATAAAGCATAGGCTACATGCGGTCGCGTTTTCCCGTTATACGTTGGCATCTCAAAGGGCTCGGCTTTGGGCGTTAGCTGCACTGTAGCCGTTACGCGGTAGGTTGAGTCGGGTGCATAAAACTGCACATACGACAAATCTTCTTCCGCTTTCACAGGCCCTCCGGCCGAGGACAGCAAATCTTTTTTATAGGTCTCGCGGTGTTTGGCCAACTGATCAGCGAAGGGCGTTTGGGCAAAAGCAGCCGTAGCCAGCAACGTTGTAAAGAGCAGCAGGATTTTCATATTGTCTACTAACCTGAATTTTATAATTTTTGTCATGGCAACGGCGTAGTCAGAATAGACAGGCAGGTTTTTATGCCGGGCCGCAAATTACCAAGCCGCAGGTTTTCGTTCGGGCTGTGCTGGTTATTATTCATATTGACCAACGGCACAATGATGGCTGGCACTTTCAACGCCTGAATAAAGGGTACAACAGGAACGGTTCCGCCCATAATCCGAATGATAACGAACTCCTTGCCGACGATCATCTTTACCAAGTCCGTATCAATATGGTGAAGAGTTATTTAGCAGATTTGTTGAAATGAGTTACAACAATCCGTGTCTTTGATGGCTACGAACTCAGCCAATAAAGCAAATGGACGAATTAACTAGTACAAAGCTCATGCCGACGAGCGGAAAAGGCGGTTCGATCTAATCGAGGTGGATTATTCAGGTCGTAGTTAAACGCAACGCTATTCAGGTATGCGGCCGCTTGCAGCCGTTCCACCAATGTTTTTGGCTGACTACGAGCGTGGTACTTCTCAGTCTCCTCATGCGTCCCGGCATGGAAGGCAGTACGATCTAATCGAAATTGCATACTGAAAGGTCAGTGTTTTAAAGCGAAACTCAACATCGATAAAATCGCTTGCTGATTTATAGGTCAAAAAAATTCAATATTTATAGATTCAACACTACTTTGTAACAAGTCTGTTGTAAGACCTGCTAGATATTGTAACTAGGTGACTACCAGAAGTATTTCACAATAGACCCAATTGGGAAGCGATAACAAAATCGCAACATTTGTTATATTATCACTGTCCACATAACACCTCATTCATAAAACTCTTTTACTTTATCTTGCTTGATTTTATGTATCTGACCAGTCGAGTCAATTACATAAAAGCTGGTTATGCCATTTAAGTTATTCCTAATTATTTCTAACTTCATTTCACCTACTTGAGTTGACATTACTTGTGCTGTACTTTCGCCTTTATTGATCTGGTACGATCTAGCAACTACACCCTCAAAGCGGACAATTTTATAGATATATTCAAACACAATTTCGACTTTGTTTATTTGCACTTGAAAGCCTTCTAGAGCCGTGACATATGGAATCTCTGGGATAGCCTGCACACGTATCGGTATCGTTATTGATTTCTCATCACCACTAATTGTTAGCTGTTTAAAGTCTTCGCCTGCAAATTGAAGAAGCCCTTTATTAAAGCCCTCTTTGTTCACCATCGTTGAAACAAGATTATGTAAAGTTATTGGCTCAACTCCTGGACTTTGTAAAATTAAATTGAGACTTAAATTATGCAAAGTATCTAAGTGATATGTAATTATCTTTCCACCCTGTGCGTAAAATCGTACAGCTCCAATTTGTCGTTTTTCAGGATAGGTTACATAACTTCTTTCCCAGATGACCCAGCTTCTAAGTAAATCAGGAGAAATCTCATTTAGGTTGTATAATTCAATACAATAATGCTCAGCAAGTTTTTTTGCCCCCGATTGATATCCATTTACGACGACAAATACTTTTTTACCTATACCTTCCACCAAATTGCATCTACCATTAAAATCATGTATTTGAGCGACACTAATACGGCCTTTATAGTCTTTGCATTCAACTGCAATTAGTTGATCAAAAGAATTGAATTTATTTTTAATGATGACATCAAACTGAGATTTGGATCCAATACAGTTAACCAGCTTGACATTGTGGGTAACTTCAACCAAAGGATTGTCTTTCAAGGACTCATAAATACGAGAAACTAGTTTCTCCAATCCTTTTCCATCTGACGATATTTGATTTGCCATGCTTTTGGTTTAGTGAAAATGTACTAAACCCCTAAAAATACTCTAGTCAGGTATAAAGAGTTAAATCAAAACTCCCGACCATGTTACCACAGCCGGGAGTCAAAAAACTTTCGTAACTGTTTAGGTGGTC
>JANXVQ010000444.1 GCA_025351545.1 Spirosoma sp. | reverse complement strand
CTATTTCCAGTGCCGGGGCCAACCATGAATGTTGGTACACCTGTCCGGCGCTGGTTATAGAACGCTTCCATACCCGAATGCTGAAAGAAAGCCAGGTACTTCTGCGTCAGCACCTGCGTTAGACCGGCCGTTGTATTGCCTGCGTATTTTACGAGTGCCTGGGCATAATAGTCGGCAAAATTAACGGTTACCTGATACGTATTGAACACTTTATAGCCTCCATCAGCTGAGAAAAATACGTCGTTACTTCCATCTTTCAAACCATAGAATCCCCACGATGCCTGAATGCCTTTTTTGTAGTAGTCTTCGGCATTTCCCGTTGCCCAGCCCCGATTGATTCCTTCGGCAATGGTCAACTGTAATTCAGGATAGCCGATAATAATATAAGGTTCGGCGGTGTAGGTGCTATAGTAGTGCTTACGATTCTGGAAGGAATATAAGCCCTGATTTGCATTCGTCGACATGATGGCTAAATCCTCACCCGACGATGCGCCCACGAAGGCCGCAAAATCGGTTGGCTTAACACCTGCCGCAACCTTGGCCGTTGCCGGTTCGGCTACTACAAACGTGCGGGGATCTTTCAGCGTCGTCAGGGTGCCCAGATACGTGGCTGCCATGTTCTCACGGGTAGCGCTCTGACCAAAATTATCTGGATTGCGAGGGTACTTGTTAAACTGGCTGTTATAAATGTATTGCAAATTATCGTCCATCGAGCTCAGTACCGGATATTTAGTCGGGTTATTGAGCACATCAGCAAACCGCGCCTTCACGTTCAGATCTGTATCGGCTTCTTTCTTACTCAGGCTTATCAGCACACGCAGTTTAAACGTATTGACCACCTTCTGCCACTTACTCAGGTTGTTTCCCAGGTAAATATCGCCTGTCAGGCTATTGTCACTTTTGGCAATAAGGGCGGTTAGGTCGGTATTGGCGTCATCGAGTTGTTTTAGAATCTGCACATAAACCTCCTTCTGCGTATTGTATTTGGGTGTCGCATTATCCAGGCCCTGCAACGCATCAGTAACCGGAATATCGCCTACACGCTTGGTCATGTTCTCAAAAAAGAACGCCCGGAAGAACTTTCCCAAAGCCGAGTACGCATTTAAGTCGGGTAAACCCGCCTTTTTGGCTTCCTGTTCCATTTTCACTACGTCTTTCAGGGTCGTGTAATAAAGGCCCGTTGTCGTCCAGGCGTAGTCGTTGGTCGCGTAGTAGTTGTAGTTACTGGCGTAAAACTGGTTCCATCGCTGTTGGTCTCCCCACCCTCCGTTCGTAACGCCCCGATAGCCCGATGGGCTACTGTTGCTGTTGTACATATCGTTCAAAACCCCGCTAAATACCAGCGAAGCAGGAGCACTTGTAGGTCGGTTAGGGTCTTGTTCGAGCTGGTCGAACGGCTTTTCGCAGCTCGCCAGTGTCAGGCCGAGAATGGCTAAAGGAAGTAGGAGAATTTTATTGAGTTTCATAATTGATTAATCCGTTATGATGGCGCGAACGTCCGCATCGGCGGCTCGATTCGTTCGTGCCGTTTATTACCCGGCCTCTGGCCGGTATGTCAGTCAATCGCTCCGGCCGGAGGCCGGGTAATAAATGGCACGAAGCCGGGCCACGTTGGCAAGAGCTTCGCGCCATTTCCCTGTCATTCCTAGAATACCAGATTCAGGTTAATACCGTACCGGCGTGTCGTTGGGGTTTGTAGACCCGACATTCCACCTGTTAAGTATTGATCGAGGTCAATATCTTTGTATTTGGCGAAATACAGCAGATTACGTCCCACTACCGACACGCTGGCCTGCTTCACGCCCACATGTCTTAGCAGGTTTTGAGGTAGCGAATACCCGATAATAACCTCGCGCAGTTTGGCAAAATTGCGGCTCATAAGAAATGATTCTGCTGACCCAAACGCGCGGCCAATATAATCCTGCTCATAAGTTTTGGTCGTATTTGGCGTATACTTTAACTCGCTGTAATTGAGCACACTACCGTTTACATCGTAGTTGATCGTTCCACTTGCGAGCGCTACACCATCGCCCAGATAGGACTTGATTCCCTGTGCATCGTTCGGGCGGGCGGCACCATAAGCACCTTGAATAGTTTCGATGTGACGGCCACCCTGAAACGTTTTCTGCCGAACATAATCGCCGATAACTCCGCCTACGCGACCATCGAACTGGAAGCTAAAACTGACGTTTTTATAACTGAATCGGTTGTTGATTCCCCAAACGAATTTTGGGTTCACGTAGCCCAGAAACTGCGCTACCGGGTTTATAGTAGGTCGTCCGCCTGCATCATTGATCAGTTGACCGTCCGGCGTCCGCACAAATGCGGTTGAGTAAAAACCGTCTGTCCGGTCGCCAATGTTTATGAAGCGCGAGCTACTGCTGCTACCCACAAAATAACTTGATGCCAGTGTGTTGATACCTCTTTCCGGATACACTTCTTTCAGCCGTTCGGTAAAGGTGGAGTAGTTGGCCACAATATCCCAGTTAAACCCTTTTGGCGAACGAATCGCCTGCCCCGTCAGGGAAATTTCACCGCCCTTTTTCTGAGTACTGATTCCATTCACCAGTCGGCCGGTGTAGCCCGTCGCTTCCGACGATGGCAGCGTGAAAATGCGTGGGCCATCGTTACTGATATAATAAGCACCATCCAGTATCAGGCGGTTGTTCAGGAAACGAATATCAAGGCCCACTTCCGATTGTGAGGTCGAGTTAGGCTTCAGGTTCGGATTGTTGAGTGTATTGGCATAGTAGGCCGCTGGCTTGTTGTTGTAAGACAGGGGCAATGAGTACACCGCCGAGTTCTGATACGTTGGTCCGCCATACGACGAGTTGTAGTCAACACCATATCCCAACGGGTAGGAAGCGCCTGGTGTTGAGCCAATTGTCGATTGTGTCAGACCATCTTTTACATTGGCATAAGACGCTCGAAATTTCAGGAACGAGATGCCGAGTTTGGCTGGTAGCTGAACATAATCAGAAATCACCGTACTCAACGCCACCGACGGATAGAAATAGGCATTGTTCCCCTTGGGCAGCGTCGAAAGTTTATCGACCCGCCCTGTAGCGGTTAGTGTCGCATAATCGCGGAAGGTGAAATCGGCCGAGTAGTAAGCCGACAACACCCGCATATCCGACTGATAGTTATTGGCAATAACCGGATTTGAGGAGTTCGCGAAATTATAGACGCCCGGTACGTTCAAATAATTGGTACTGGCGTAGTTGGAGTTATAATTGAAAATCCGTGCTTCGCCACCCACCAAGGCATTGATAGACAGATCGGGCGTTACTTTTTTGTTGTACTGAACCAGCACCTGATTGATATTATCGAACAGGTTCCGGCGGTCTTCGCGATAATCGCCACGAGCTTCTTCGCGGCCGTACGTTGTAGCCGAATACGGAAATTTCTCCGTACGCAATAAGCTATATGTCGTCAACTGCGTTTTAGCCGTTACCTGCAACCCATCGGCAATTTGGTAACGGAGCGAGGTATAGCCGTAAACATTGCTGTTATAGTGGCCGCGTAACCAGTTTTTAGCCAGAAACCAGGGGTTGTTGTATCGTTGATATTCAGCATAAATCTGTTGAGTTCCTTCTTTGCCAGGCTGCCATACCTGCTTCATATCGTCGATATTCCAGTCGGCACCGCCCCAGGCAATAATATTATAAATCAGCGAGTTGGGGCCATAGTTTACGTCCGGGTAGTTTGGCGTATACTGCCGGTTGTAGTTTAAACTTGACTCAAAACGTAATTTGGGCGAAAAGTTATACCCTCCCGTAATATTGAAGTTGGTAACATTAAGCTTTGTATTAGGCACCAGTCCTTGCTGGAAATTATGCGAGAGAGAAAATCGCATGTCGTATTTCTCGCCCGATGCGGCCACCGCAATATTGTTATTCGAGAGAATACCCGTCTGAATAAATCGGCTGAGGTTATCTTTACCACGTGCGGTAAAAGGTGTTGGCTGGCGGTTGCTGGTATAAACAACGTTGTTGCCATCCGCTTTCTTGAAGGTCGTGGTGAAGCTCTGACCCGGCACTACCGGACTGTCGTACTGCGGAATTAACTGTCCGTTCAGCGCAGGGCCCCAAATGTCGTAGTCACCATCGTTGAGACCATTTCCTTTACCATCGCCAAATGCATACACGCCGTGGTCTCCGGGACCATATTCGTCCTGCACCTTCGGAATGGCAATAAAGCCCTGATCGGCCATTTGGCTGGTGTTCACCTCAACCGAAAAACCACGCTTATCTTTCGTACCGCGTTTGGTCGTGATCAGGATAGCGCCATTTTTTCCTCGGAATCCATAAAGTGCGGATGCCGATGCGCCTTTCAGCACCGTGTAGGTGTCAATGTCGTCGGCGCTTACGTTCCAGGTATCCGATGTGATCGGAATCCCATCAACAACGAACAGCACATCCGAATTGCCTCTTAGCGAAATGTTCGGACGCCCTAATAATTCGGAGGATGACCCAATGGTCAGTCCGGCTACTTTGCCCGTCAGGGAATTGATGGCGTTGGGTTCGCGCGCTTTAAGCAACTGATTCCCATCGACGGTTTGGATGGCGACGCCCGTTTGCCGGATGTCTTTTTTGATGCCAAGGGCTGTCACAACGACCTCGTTCAGAGTCGATGATCCTACTGACATCGTTACGTTGATTGTCGTGCGATTACCGACCGAGGTCTGCTGTGTTTCGTAACCGATAAACGAAAACGTCAGTGTTGCGCCAGCCGGATTATTTACGTTAATAGTATAAGTGCCATCGGCGCGAGTGGTGGTGCCCGATGTTGTACCTTTTACCAGAATCGACACGCCAGGCAGCGGTTTTTGGTCATCGGCGCCCAAAACCTGGCCGGAAATTGTTTGTGCCAGAGCCGACAGAACGGGCATAAAACAAAAAAAAGACACCACCAATAATCGGCAAAAAGCTCGAATTGGTGGTGCTGAAAACAGTACATAACGCTTCATACGATAACAGGTTAGTTGACTACTTAAGTATTTTGCGCAAAAGTACAACTGGGCTGTTTTGCTAATATTAAGTCTATTTTATGGCATCGTTAATAAAAAAGTCAACTGATAATTATGTCTTAACTTAGAGTGCGGTCATTAATTCTGCCGAATGTTATTTATTGTGTAGCCCCCTGTTTGAGTTACATATCTCTAATCTAATCAGCGACTTACGTCTTGTCGATAGGTTACAATAAAACGCGGGAATGCCGAATAATTATACTGGGTGGTAAGCCAAAAATTCGTTTGAACGTCCGGTTAAAGTGCGGTTGATCGGTGAACCCAAAACGAAGGCAGGCTTCTGTTAATTTGCCTTCTTCGATGATCGCAACGGCCATTGTATTACGTATTCGTTTCCAAAGTATATACTGCGAAAAAGGGATTCCCATATGCTCAACAAAAAGGTGCCGTGTACGGTCTGTTGACAAAAAGAGCAGATTGGCAATATCTTCTAAATCCAGAGGTTCGTGCAGGTTCTGATCAATATACTGTAACGTAATCTCTATACGTTCGTCTGTAATAATTTTATTTGTGGGTAGCGAAATAGGAAATATTGAATCGAGAAAGGCCTTTACGTAAGGAATAAGGATATCATTTGGTAGCTCCTCGTAGTTAGCTGGCAACACTTGTGAATACTGCTCAGGTGCCAAGACCGAATCGATCATTACAAAGGTTTTGTCCGCTAGCAATTCTTTAAGTTGCAAACCCCAGAAACTGTTGGCTTCAATAAAATTGACCAGAACGTTTGCACTTGGTGCATAACAGGAGTGGGGAATTGCCTGATTGACGATAAAGCCTCGTAAACCGAAGAAAGCCTGTCCATCAATCAGACACTCAAATTCGTTGTCTAAACTAATAACGACTTTATAGCAATGATGGTAGTGCTCTACTACACTGGCCATATCGGCAATGAATGAAAGGCAGTAATTCCACAAAGCTACAGATTGCCTAGGGGGATTGTTCGCTAAGACTTCTTGCATCGGTAATCAGTTTTTTTGTTGGTATTTTCAGATAATCAGGAAAGTTAGCCTCTACATACAATTTTCCCCAATTCATGAAATCTAATTTTGCGGACTAAATAACGAAACAATCGACTTATAGAGCAAAAGCTGCTTTTGGGTCATTATAAACCAGAGTAAACTCTCGATGAAAAGTCTGGATTGTGGCCCCGATGTGCTACAACAGGCTGTCCCCAGCAGAAAGGAAATGGTATTGATTGAAAATGGCTACCTAAAGCCTGTTGTCCATAAAACGGCTCCTATAAGCCAAGTCGTGGAAGTACTGAGCGAATTTGAAAGCGGAAAATTGAAAGGGCCAGGCAAATTAGTACTGGTAAATTAGTAAGACGCCAGTTGGTTACATGGCAATTTTGTCTATTAGTAAGTCTTGAAATTCCATCTATTTATAACATTTCACCCTATGCGTGCATTATTGGTACTTATCAGTTTCTTTGGTCTATATGCCTGCCAAAGTAATAAATCTAAAGAGGAGTCGACTCAACAGGATACCACAGTGGTTGCTCAGGATATTGCCGTTGTAGCCGCTAAAAAATTCTTCGTAATTACTTCCTGGACTACCACGGATCGGGACAAAGCAATGGCACATATTCCTAATCAGCAAAAACAGTTAATGGGTCTCTGGAATAAAGGTATTGTCGAAAATATCTATTACGATCAGAAAGGAAAATTTACCAATAATCAGCCGCTATCGTTAATTGCCTTTTTCATAAAAGCGTCTACAGAAGATGATGCTCATTTAGCCCTGGATACAACTGATCTTGTTAAAAGTAACCTGGCTGAATATACCCTGCGTCCCGTAGGCCAAAATGTATTTGGGCGAAGCGATAAAGCAATGAAAGTAGCCTCTACGACTGATCATGTCTACGCTGTAATCTGGGCTTTTTTGGTTGAAAGGTCCAAATTAGACCCCGAAATACTACGCAAGCAAGCAATTCTTAACGAAAAACTTCAGCAGGAAGGCCTACTCGAAAACGGCTATATCGACTTTCGTTTGTCATCGGAAAACTCCGAAGGTACGCAACCAGGCATCTATTTTATAAATGCTAAAAGTGAAGCAGAGGCTCGAAAAGTACTGGATACAATGCCATTGGTGACCTCTAAACAGGCTACGTATGGGTTGCGTGACGTTGGCCAATTTTTGGCTGGTACTAAAGAATAAAGATGATGCTAAATAAAGGCTTTGTCATTCGTACGAAAGGTTTAACTGACGAAGAATACAATAAAGGCAAAAAAGATATATGCACTGGAAATGTGAACTTAATTCAACTTAACCAGCGGCCCCGTAAAAGTTTGGCTTATCTAAGCCCGGCTGAATTTGCGAAGAAGGAGTTTTATGCACTGTGAATGTGCGAGAGCTGTCACCATTTTATGGCTTTGTTGCATGGCTACGTGGGTACTCGTTTTACGGCTTGGGGCATCCCTAATTTTGTGAAGTGATTCAGACACCTTGCCTTCACCCCAGCTTCAGCTTGTTGATTGGCAAGCAAACGGGTTGACAACCGCTCACCGAAGGTCGTCTTCCAGCGAAACATAGCCGTTTCCGCTTTACGGCGACGGTGGTAGCCAATCTGACGTTTCCATTCGGCCAACCCCAAGCTATCAATCTTGGTAAGAGTCTCATTGCGAGCGTGTACTAAAGCATCGCCTGCTTGATCTGTCCAGATCACCGCGTTGGAACGGGGTGGTATGAGCGGCTCAATCCGAGCTGTTTTCAAGGCGTCATAGACCTTCACCTGGTCATAAGCCCCATCGCCACTCAACCGGGCAATGGGAGCAGTAATAGTGGCTACCAAAGGCTTGACCATATCGGCATCGCTAATGGTGTTGGTGGTCAGTTCAACGGCATCAAGTTCATTCGTGGCTTCATCGACGGCCAGATGCAGTTTGCGCCAGGTGCGTCGTTTGTCGGCTCCATGCTTTTTTACTTTCCATTCGCCTTCGCCATAGACTTTCAACCCCGTGCTGTCGAGGACAATATAGATCGGTTCAACAGGGATTTCATCGGGGGGTGTGGGTGAGCTAAAGGCGTTGATCTGAGTTTGTCGGCGACAAAGTTGCGTATAGCAAGGCACTTGTAGTTCCCTCTTCATTACATCTAACAAGCTCTGAATCAGGCTTTGTGTTTGCCCAAAAGCCAGTCGAAAGACCGCTTTGAGGGATAAGGCGGCTTGAATGCATTGGTCAGAATAACGTACTACTCCCCCCGCCGTACGCGGCCCCTGATACTGCCATTGGTCGAGCGTATTTTGGTCGAGCCAGAGGGTGATAAACCCTCTGTTAATCAAGGCTTTATTATACTCCGGCCAATTAGTAAGGCGGTACTTTTCTTTAGGCGTTGGCGGTTCTTTGTGCGCTTTTTGGGGTTGGTTGTCCGCTTGGGTGAAAAAGTGTAGTTTTGGCATAGCACCGGGCCATCAGGTGGCGGCTTTGTGGGTTTAGCGATCGCAAAGTTCGCCATTCCGGTGCTTTTTCATTTAATGGGGAGTAGCCGTGCAACAAAGCCATTCCCTGCTGCGGGAAATTCCGGTTGAATTGCAATACTTTCCAGGAGGCCCGGAAGCCCTGATGGGTCACACTGCGCTGATCGGGCAGAAATGAGCCGGTAAAACTCGGCGTAGTCCAGGGGGATTGCAGATGAACCCGCGTTTCTTTACCAAAGGGCAAAAAGCTCAGTTGGGTGCTGCCATTCAGATTAATAGTTGATTCAAATTGGTAGGTTTCGGCAGTAAGCGCAATGGGGACGCTCACACCCGACGACATAATGTCGCTGCTTGGAATTCCCGGCTCAGTCGTCAGCAGTTGATTATTAATGCGAAATCTAATGGCATCCCGAATACCTTTCATATCACTAATACCGAGCGATAAAAAAGCCTTGTCCCATTGCATAATGTCGGGCGATAGCCCCAGCGATGCAACGGATGGCTTCTTAAAATTTCCCCGAATCGTTAGCCGGGTGTTGTAGAGCATAACCACAAAAATGCCCCGGTTTCGCTTTTCGGGCTGAACACGACCATCGAATTGTAAGTCATCGGGCAGAAAATGAGCGTACATCGTTTGACTTTTGGTTTGCCCCTTATCGTCTTTGCTCACTAATTTATAAGGGACTGACAGCACCGGTCCGCCAATAACCTGCTCATTGCCCCATTTTTCGCTGACCTCCGCTATGGCTTTGTCTCGCGTTGATTCTCGCTCGTTGATTAGTGATTTCAACATCTCCGTTGGAATCATAAGTACCAGCACGAGGATGCCAATAACGGCAAGTTTCAGCATCGTAGATGTACGAAGCCAGCGATTGACACGATCAAATAAGGAAATCGGGGGCATAGGATTTGAATTTTGTTCCATGATCGGATTGAAAAGTACTTTGTACCACAAAGTAACATAAAGCTTTTCTAAACTTTGCAAATTTTGGTGTAAATTTTTTGAGTTGACATAATTG
>JANXVQ010000433.1 GCA_025351545.1 Spirosoma sp. | reverse complement strand
TTATTTCCCAGTAGATACCACTCAACAGTCATTTCGATTGGCTGACGGCAAGTTGTACCTGACTGAGCGAATCCCACGTGGAGCCATTCTTGCCGATGGCTCCACCTACGAGTATCAACGATAATCTATTGTCCTTTTTGTGTAAGATCAATATTGCCCGGCCGTAATAAGGACAGCCGGGCAATTTTTTTTGTTGTCTCCAACGCTTTCATTCAGATCGGGGTCTTGCGTTTACACCCCCAATCTTTACTCCTATGAAAGCAAATCGTTTACTTGTTTTTCTACTCCCCCTTTTGTCTTTAACCAGCTGTACAGACAACTGTAAGGAAACACGTACATTCCGGCGGTACTCGCCCGTTACGTTCACCGCAACTCAACTCAGGCAGGGCGTTCAGACAGAAGCGCCACAGCCGCTGGTCAATCCCGGAAAAATTTACACGAAAGATCAGTTTCTATTCATTAACGAATTGAAGCAGGGGATTCACATTATTGACAACCGCAACCCTTCGGCTCCAACGCCGGTAGCCTTCCTGCGGATTCCGGGTAATGGCGATGTAGCGATTCGGAACAACATTTTATATGCCGATAGCTACATGGATCTCATTGCGTTTGACATCAGCAATCCAACATCCGTTCAGGCTGTGAATCGCGTACAAAATGTGTTCCCAAACGGGTCGTTTGAAGGGGGATGGTGGAGTTATGATGCCACAAATCAAATTCTTTACGATCAGAAAGTTAGCTACGTAACCGAAACGATCGACACAAACTGTGAGGAAGGAGTCGCCCCAACCGGCGGCTGGTGGTCTGGTGGCGTTGCATTTAGTGCGTCTTCAAGTTTGACCACCAACAATAACTCAGGCAACTCAACAAATGGCGTGGCTGGTTCAATGGCGAGGTTTGCCCTCTATGATGATTACCTATACACGGTCAATCAGTCGACAATGCAACTGTTTAACATTAAAACGCCCGCAGAACCGAAAATAGGCAACAAAATCCAGATGAATTGGGGTATCGAAACTATTTTCCCCTACAAAGACAAGCTGTTCATCGGTTCGCAAACAGGCATGTATATTTATGACAATGTCAATCCCGAAAAACCCGTACAATTGTCTGTTTTTCAGCATACCCGCGTATGCGACCCAGTGGTTGTGCATGATAACATTGCTTATGTGACCCTGCGCTCGGGGAATCAGTGTGGTGGATTTACGAATCAGCTTGATGTCGTTGATATCACAAACCTACTGAACCCCAAGCTGCTTAAAAGCTACCCGATGCGTAATCCCCATGGTTTAGGCGTTGTCTTCCCGAATCTGTTTATTTGCGAAGGCGCCTATGGCCTTAAATCATTCGATATGCGCGATGCGATGAATATTGACCGCAACCTGTTGCAACACATCGAAGATTTGAATGCTTTTGATGTCATTCCGTTAGAAAAATCGCTGTTATTGATTGGCAAAGATGGCTTCTATCAATTTGATGTTAGTAATCCGCGTCAACTGCGCCAGTTAAGCCATATTCCAGTGAGTCGCCCAACCTATTACTAAGCATCGCCATGAAACAACTTCTTTTGCTCTTCATGATGGTATTATTTTTCGGAAGGGCTCCTGCTCAAACAGCTTTTCAGCGACCGACGTATGTAAATTATACGGAGTTAGGTGGGCTGTTCGGGCGAGTAGCGTCGGGAGCACTGGTAGCACAAACGGTTGAAAATCGGCTCAGTTTTACCGCACAGACATTTAACGGTGTTCAAGTAACGCGTCGGCTGGCGGTAGGTGGTCTAGTGGGTATTGACTGGTATAAGGCAGCCCTGTTAATGCCTGTTGGGGCGGGACTACGTTTCGACTTGGCCCGCCACCCGTACCAAAACGTACGCTTATTAGCCATTGCCGATGCAGGTTACGGGTTTGCCTGGCTTCACAAAGGCTCTACAGGGTATGAAGTAACAGGCGGCTGGATGATAAATCCGGGGATTGCTTTGCGGGTTGGGAAACCGTCGTCAACAGCATTCATTCTATCACTTTCGTACAAACGTCAGACCGCCGATATTCAAAAACCTATCTCTGGAAATGACATTCAGCGGGATGAACATCGAATTTATAATCGGTTGTGTTTTCGAATGGGCGTCGCTTTTTGAAACATTTAACCGATAATCTCGGTTGTGAACTCGGTTGTTGTGCCATTTGGGCATGATTTTTAGCCAAACCACTATGAAAAAAATTGCTTTATCAGTTATTGGTAGCTCGCTATTTGTTGCTAGTTATTATCATGTACATCGCCAATCGGCTTACGTAGCCACCAAAAATACACAGGCGAGTTCCGAGATATCTGCACCGCCAACAACAGTACATCCGCTTAAAGCACTCCCGGTTTTTGCCTCCCGATCAGCTGACCAGCGAAACCATTCTTAATTAAGTATGTTTTGAAAGCAACAAAACGCCCCACCTGAACAATTCAGGTGGGGCGTTTTGTTTGATAACCTATTTGGTTGACTATTAAGCCATAGCAAATTTACCCTGGTTGCGTTTCCGCTCGTTTTCGTCTAAGTAAACTTTACGAATTCGCATCGATTTCGGCGTCACTTCAAGGTATTCATCCTTCTGGATATATTCCATTGACTCTTCGAGCGAGAACGAGATTTTC
>JANXVQ010000404.1 GCA_025351545.1 Spirosoma sp. | reverse complement strand
GTTACGAACATGACCGGCTTACTGTATATGGGAAAGGCCTGGAGTTCAATAACGATTGCAATTATTGGTGTTCGCTCATTAAGCAAATTACAATTTATGGCTACCTCGAAAAAGATGTTGATAATTACGGCATTCTAAAGCTTACGCAGCGTGGCCTGAATTACATCGAAGATCCCTATCCGATGGCGTTGTCGAAAGACCACGACTACGAGCAGCAAGCCATCGATACAAAAGAGGATGAAGAAAAAGATTCGGCCCTGTCGGCGGGTGGTATAGCCTACGATGAAGAATTATTAGGTTTGTTAAAGGCCCTTCGCAAGAAGATCGCCAAAGAAAAAAATCTGCCGCCGTACGTTATTTTTCAGGAGACATCCATGGAAGAAATGGCGACAACCTATCCTACCACGCATGAGGAAATGGCGCAGATCAACGGCGTGGGAATGGGTAAGGTGCAGAAATTTGGTAAGCAGTTCATCGACCTTATTACTAAATACGTTGACGATAACGAAATAGAGACGGACAAGGACGTGGTTATCAAGTCCACCGTTAATAAATCGAAAGTCAAGATTTTCATTATTCAGCAGATCGACCGCAAGGTTGACCTCGACGAAATTGCCGAGTCGAAGTCGCTGTCAATGGAAGACTTGATGGAGGAAATTGAACATATCTGTTATTCAGGTACGCGCCTGAATCTCGATTACTACATTAACCAAGTAATGGACGAAGACCGGCAGGACGAAATTTTCGACTATTTCATGCGGGCCGAAAGTGATAACATCGCTATGGCTATGCACGAATTTGGGGGCGATGATTTCACTGAACAAGATTTGCGTCTGATGCGCATAAAATTCCTGTCGGAGGTAGCTAATTAATGACAAATGATGAACGATGAGTGATGAATGAGTGATCGCTTAAGACACTTATAATTATTTATTATTCATCATTTATCATTCATCACTAATTATGAATATACTAATACTAGGGTCGGGTGGGCGCGAACATGCCTTTGCCTGGAAGTTAGCACAAAGCCCATTATGTGGTTCGTTGTTTGTTGCACCGGGTAATGCCGGAACAGCACAGGTAGCCACAAACTTACTCATTGGCTATAATGATTTTTCGGCAGTTGCCAAAGCTGTTCGAGACAATAAGATTGACCTGCTGATTGTTGGCCCGGAAGAGCCATTGGTAAAAGGAATCGTTGACTTTCTGCGCAGGCAACCCGATTTGTCCAGCTTACCAATTGTGGGCCCCGATGCAAAGGGTGCGCAGTTGGAAGGAAGCAAGGATTTCTCTAAACAGTTCATGCTCCGCTATGGTATTCCTACGGCCGCGTCGCAAACGTTTACGGTCGAAACGCTTCAGGAAGGACTTGCCTATCTGGAAAGACATTCATTGCCGATTGTCATAAAAGCTGATGGTTTAGCGGCCGGTAAGGGTGTTATCATTGCCGAAACGCTGGTGGACGCGAAAACGGCTTTGCATGAAATGCTCGATGGGAAAAAATTTGGCGAAGCCGGGAGCAAGGTTGTTGTAGAGCAGTTTTTGCGAGGTGTCGAATTGTCAGTATTTGTTCTTACTGACGGTATCAACTACAAAATTCTGCCTGAAGCTAAAGATTATAAGCGCATTGGTGAAGAGGACACGGGTCCTAATACGGGTGGTATGGGAGCTGTGTCGCCGGTGGTATTTGCCAGCAAAGCTTTTTTGCAAAAAGTTGAGGACAAGGTTGTAAAACCGACATTAGCCGGATTGCAACAGGAAGGTATTAACTATCAGGGATTTATTTTCGTAGGTTTAATGAAGGTAAATGGTGAGCCTTATGTGATTGAATACAATGCTCGCATGGGTGACCCTGAAACTGAAGTTGTATTACCTCGAATCCAGAGCGATTTTGCTGAATTAATGATGGCTACAGCCAAGGGTGAACTTGATAAAGTTATTGTTCAGGTATCACCTCAAACGGCTGTAACAACAATGCTGGTGTCGGGCGGTTATCCCGGTGAATATGAGGTGGGTAAAATCATTTCAGAATTAGAGCGTTTAGAAGATGTAATGGCTTTTCATGCCGGAACACTGGAGAAAAACGGTCACGTGTTGACCAATGGTGGACGGGTACTGGCTATTACAGCCCAGGCTAATTCACTTGAAAACGCTGTCAGGAAGTCGCAGGAAGCGGCCCGGATGGTACAATTTGACGGGAAACAGTACCGGAAAGATATCGGGCTTGACCTGATTCGGTACTCCGACTAACGAGGTTGTAATGTTGTAAAGTTATTGCGTAACCTATTGGTGCTGAAAACTTTGCTGCTTTATAACTCCATAACTATATATACATGTCGTGCAAATCTTGTGCAACCGGCGGGTGTGGAACCCAACGTGGCGCATCCGACGGTCAGAAAACGGCTACTACCGGATGCGGAAGCGGAGGGTGTAGTACCGGAGGCTGCAATAAATTGAATTCATTTGACTGGCTGAGCGATATTGCCATGCCGGGCCAACGATACGATGTAGTTGAGGTGAAATTTAAAGGCGGTCGAAAGGAATATCACCGCAATGTTCACCAACTTGATCTTACCACGGGAGATTATGTGGTGGTGGAAATGCAATCAGGATTTCATATCGGGGCAGTTTCGCTGCAAGGGGAGTTAGTGCGATTGCAGGTGAAGAAACGGGCCGTCAAAATTACCGACGACACTAAAGTTATTCACCGAACTGCTACGCCTAAAGACCTTGAACGACATGAACAGGCTGTTTTGCGAGATCTTCCGGCACTTTATCGTTCCCGCGAAATTTCTCGTGAGTTGAAACTCAATATGAAACTGTCTGACGTCGAATTTCAGTCGGACAACACGAAGGCGACTTTTTATTATTCGTCTGAAGAACGTGTTGATTTTCGCGAGTTGATTAAAATGCTGGCGGGTGAATTCAAAGCCCGAATCGAAATGCGGCAGATTAGTCTTCGTCAGGAAGCCGGACGACTTGGTGGTATCGGTTCCTGCGGACGTGAACTCTGCTGCTCAACCTGGCTGACAGATTTTAAAAACATTGCGACCTCGGCAGCCCGATATCAAAATCTATCGCTAAACCCGGCGAAATTATCGGGTCAGTGCGGTCGTTTGAAATGCTGTCTGAATTACGAATTAGATACGTATATGGACGCCCTGCGCGATATTCCGACGGTTGAGAAGCCGCTGGAAACGCAGAAAGGACGCGCCTATTTACAGAAAACCGACATTTTTCGTAAGCTCATGTGGTTTGGCTACGGAGCCGAGAGTACCTGGTATCCACTGCCTATTATTCGCGTGCTGGAAATTGTTGAGTTGAATAAAAACGGCATTATTCCCGAATCATTCGACGTCCTGACACCAATAGGCGAAAAAGAACCCGTTACAGCGGCTGCTCTTAACAGCGATCTACAAAAACTAGACGCTAAATACACTGCCCGAACGGTGACTAAAAAGAAAAAGAAAAAGCCACGTGGACCAGAGACTAATGCACCGAGGCCTACGCCAGCCGGTAAAACTTCCTAACAAATAACCCCGACCAAATGGCCGGGGTTATTTGTATAATATAGTTTTTAAATTTTAGGAAATTCAGAAATCACCCGAATATAAGAGGCTGAAAACGTAGTACGGTCTACACACCGGAGCGTCGGCCGTTGATCATTCCGATACGTTGGCGTATAGAAGGGCTGCTGAAACGATTGGTGAAGAAATACATAGCCGATTTTAGTTAACATAAAAAAGAAAATAGTCTACTCCTGATCGTTTTTGCATGGCCGAGTCATACCCCAGTATTACGGCGAAGGTATAAATCTGAGAAATCTTCAGTCTGCGAACTTCTTTTAATGTGGCTGGTTCATTGTTAATGAACGCCTTGATCACCCAGGGACTTGGGCCTTCATTGACATAAAGTGAGCCGTCTGGGGCAACCCCCAGGCTACTATTAGGTGTGGATTGCTTTATAATTTCACTTTGATTGAATTTACGGAACCCCATTCCTAAATGGCCATATTTACGTTCACCTGCCAAAATTAGAGAATCCATCTTTTGATCATTAACTGACTTGGTTATAGGTAGTTCTTCATTGCGGGCAATTTGCATAAGTCCTTGCGGAATGTGCAGAAAATCATTCTTAAACGGATAAGACCCTACGGCGGCAACAGTCTTTAACGTATTTATACCGTTATAGCCCCCATGTGATCGTACGGGTCCCCCGTTTATACCTGTTTCCTCAAAGTCACTAACGCCTGCTGTTGGTCTGATAATTGTTATCTTAATGTCTGAGATATAAGCCTTGCGCGGATCATATTTCAACGTCTGAACCTGCAATTTGTACCCATGACGCTCAAATTCCTGTTTCATGATGGCTAAGTCATCGAAACTTGTCTTCGGTGTAATAATCCAGTACAATTTATCACCTTCATACTGCATATACCGCGACGGACTAATTTGTACTGTATCGGGCTGAGACTGCTGGCTTGCAGAATCCAGAAGCGCCTTGCTTTTCTGAATAAGCGGCTTTTGTACACTGCTTTTATTAATTCCTGGTTCAGTGGATTTAACGTTGACTAGCGGCCCGGCTTTTTCAGCAAGTTGAAAAGGGTCTTTCGCCGGTTCAGCCATAGCCGCAAGCGTTTCCGCAATAGGTTTTGGTATGTACCTGCGTAGTGCCTTTATAGGCTGCGGGTGCGCAAATGCCGATGCTACTGTTAGCGCTGCAATGAAGTAAACGGGATATTTTAGCCAGGTAACTCTCGAGGATTCCTGTTGGTTAATCATGGCAATCTGGGATTTGAGTTGTGACTTACTAAAGTGATTGGTAATGGTCGACTGACCCGACAACAGGCTCACTTTCAATAAATTGTATTGGTAAGCTTCAGCATCAACGCCTTCAGCCAATACGACCCGGTCGGCACAAAATTCGAGCGTTTGGTGAATCAACTGCCGAAATAGATAAGCCGCCGGGTTGATCCAGAAAACAATACAGACCAATTCGGCCCCCATCATATCAAAACTGTGCCGCTCCCGAACATGAACGCGCTCGTGTCTGAGAATTTGGTCCAGCTCATCAGGCGCGTGCTGATTTGGATTTACAACTACCCAGCCGAAAAACGAGAAAGGCGACGTAGCGTGCTTGTCCCACACTAACGTAAAGCCGTCGTAAGGCTCATGTATTGACTGGCCAATGGCTTTTCGCAGCGACGCCAACTGAATGCCAAACCGAATCAGCAACACGAAAACACCCGCAAAATAGAGAATAATCAAGCCCGCTTGCCAGGACCAGATAAACCCTTCCGGCTGTTCCTGAAAAGCCTGATACATCTCTTTGTCAGGAAACGTAACCGTTACATCTGACTGATATTGGTGCGATTTGGGGAAAACTTTTGGTACAATAATCTGCGCTGTTCGCTGCATGGCAGTCCGTACGGGTTGCGGTCGCCAGTCGGGTAGTTCAAGTAGGGGAAGCACGAGAGCACTAGCCAGACCTAGCCACAGTGCCAGACGGTTTGCGGAAAAAAACGTTTCGCGTCTGAGCAGAACGTAGTATGCAACGCTTACAATGGCTAGCAGCCCATTGACTAAAACAACGTAGCGCAGAATTTCCATATCGCTATTTTTTTTCGATCATGGCTAGAATCTCCCGTAGTTCATCGGCCGAAATCTTCTCATTCTTAGCAAAGTAACTCACTAAATTCTTGTATGAATTGTCGAAATATTCATCAACGACTCTCGTCAGTACAAACCGGTTCTGATACGTTTCCTTGCTGATAATTGGGTAATACTCGTGTGTATTACCATACGCTTTGTGGCCGATATAGCCTTTTTCTTCGAGGTTACGGACAATGGTTGAAACGGTGTTGTAGTGTAATGGAGGATTCGTAAATTTTGGCACCATGTCCTTCACATAACCTTGCTCCATTTTCCAGAGCACTTGCATCACTTCTTCTTCTTTGGCAGTTAGCTTTTCCATAAAACAAACTTAAAACTATTTTTATCGTTTGCAAACTATTTACATAGTTTTTTGTGGTCACAACTTTGGTCTTCAGTCGTTTGAAAAGCCAACCAGCCCGGCGTAGCTTTGTAGCCTATTCAAGGTGAGGTATGAAACGATTGGGATTAGTACTATTTATTGCCATGTTGGCCGGTGGCTGCAACACGAACGCAGTTTATAAAGAGTATAGGGATATTGAAGACGGCAAATGGTATATTAAAAATGCACCGTCATTCACGTTTGACATTACTGATGCGTCGCAACCTTACAATATTTACTATAACCTTCGTAACAGCCTGTCTTACGGCTATTATAATCTTTATTTGACTCGCTATCTGCGCGATGCGACTGGTAAAGAAATCGAATCCCGGCTGGATGAATTGATTTTGATGGACCCCAAAACGGGCAAACCCAACGGCGATGGCCTTGGTGATCTTTTCGACCATAAGTTTTTGATGAAGCGTAATTACCACTTTCCAAAGCCGGGTAAATACACGATGCAAATCCGGCAGTATATGCGTCAAGACCCACTGCTTAATATTATGAGCGTTGGTATTACAGTCGAAAAATCTGCTCCCGCCCATTAATTCGATCATGTGTTTCTGATGCTATTTGATTTGTTTCGTAAAAATCGGCTCTTTTTTCTTCCCTATGCATTGGCGTTGGTCGTGATTGGGGCATTGCAATGGTTTTGTACACAGGAACAGCTAATGCAGTGGGTTAATAGTCGTAATAGTCTAATTGCTGACTTACTTTTCCCCTACGTTACTTACATGGGCGATGGCGTATTTTTTATCGTTGTCTGTATCATTCTTGCGATTTTTAACTGGCGCATTGGCCTGATGGGCTTTGCGAGTTTCGTTTTATCTTCACTCATATCCGAGTTTTTTAAAAAGATTATCTTTAATGGTTCGCCCCGTCCTCTTAAATTTTTTGAGCATTCAACATTTGAGTATCATATTATTAAAGGGTTAGATGTGCACAGTTACAATAGCTTTCCATCGGGCCATACTACAACGGCTTTTGCTATGTTCGGTCTGCTGGCGTTTCTGGACGACCGAAAAGATAGAGGCCTTTTTTGGTTATTTTTATGTGTACTGACAGGCTACTCCCGAGTGTATCTGTTTCAACATTTTGTAGAAGATGTTTTTGCTGGTTCGCTGATAGGTACAGCTTCATCGATCATTATTTATTTACTAATGTGCCAATGGGTTATAAAAACGAATCACTTACGTAATGGTTAGTTTTTTTAGTTTTTCCCTACTATTGTTTAAAGCCCTGCCGAACCATTGCCAAGGCAGAGCCGTTACTTCATCATTGACTAAAATCCACGTGCTTCGACAAACTCTTGCATGAGCGACGCCATCAAACACGAGTGCGGCATTGCCTTAATACGGCTCCGCAAACCGTACCAGTATTATATTGATAAGTACGGGACCGCGCTCTATGGAGCCAACAAACTATACCTGCTTATGGAAAAGCAGGTCAATCGCGGCCAGGACGGAGCCGGGATTGCCAACATCAAGCTCGATGTACCCGCCGGACACCGTTATATCAGTCGCTACCGCTCAGTCGATCAGCAACCCGTAACGGACATTTTCAATAAGGTTAACAAGAAATTTCGGAAGGCGCTCAAAGGCAACAAAGAGAAGGCCAAAGATGCTAAATGGCTTCAGGAAAACATTGCTTTTACAGGTGAGGTTTGGATGGGTCATTTGCGATATGGTACTCATGGAGCCAACGAGATTGAAAACTGCCATCCCATGCTGCGGCAAAGCAACTGGCGCAGTCGTAACCTGGTTGTAGCGGGTAACTTCAACATGACCAATGTTGATGAACTATTCGACAAACTCGTATCATTGGGCCAGCATCCGAAGGAAAAGGTTGACACAGTGACGGTGATGGAGAAAATCGGCCACTTTCTGGACGAAGAGAACCAACG
>JANXVQ010000323.1 GCA_025351545.1 Spirosoma sp. | reverse complement strand
ATAAGTTTGTAGCGGTACTGATTTTTGTGGCTCTGGTTAAATTCGAGGGCGGCAAAGTCAACAGACAAAAAGTTCTGTTGATGGTTTAAGTCAATCTCTGCCGTTTCATTAATATCCCGTTGAATTGGCGACTCCGTTGTGGTGGCATTTACTAACTGGTTGTTGATGCGCAGCGCTGTGAGGGCCACTGGTGGTTTCACTGGATCTTCGCTCACCCGACGGGGATCGAAGGTTGTGTAACCGTCCGTACCACCAAAAATGAGCCGTCCATCGGGCAGGGCTACATCATGAAACTGTTTGAATTCTTCGTCTGGTAACCCATCGTCGGCCATGTAGTTTCGGGCTTCGAAGGTTCGGGTATCAAATCGGCACAGTCCCCGGTTGGTGCTGAGCCATAAATGGCCGTCGCCATCCGTTCGGATCGCGTAAATCACGTTATTCGATAGCACCTGACCTACGGTAAAACGTTGAATTTTACCCGTCATTTTGTCGAGCCGACACAGGCCTTCCCCAAATGTGCCAATCCAGAGGAAATTATACTGAAGTGGGTCCTGAGCCAGGCATAAAAGTGCATCACCCGGTAGGGTCCTTGCATCGTTACCGCCACTTTGCCAGTGAATAAGCCGTTTTATTGACAAATCAGCCCGCAATAATCCATGATTCTTGGTCGCCAGATAAACGCGTCCTCCGTCTACTACCATTGCCATAATTTCGTAAGGATGGTTTGTCGGCAGCGGTAACGGGAAGGCTGTGAACGTTTCTTGGTCGGGGTTGTGGCGTACTACCGCCTGATTGTGCGGTCCCAGAAGCCCCCAAAGCTCACCCTGCGCTCCGGTCGAAAGAGCGTTTAAACGAAACTCACCATTAGGAAGCCATCGTTTTTCAATGCCTTTGGGCAGCACAGGGGCAAATGTATGTCTAAATGTATTGTAGCGGTAGGGGGCTGTTTTGGGCGTAGTAATCCACAGATTCTTTCGGCGGTCGAACTGGTAACGCATACTTGCCGAAGACTGCTGCCGGATAACTTCAGGAATGACCTCTATCGGAACGCCTAATTGTTGAGTCAGCCAGTCGGTCTGGAAGTTTTGGTTATAGGGCCAGGTTTGAAAGGGGCGTTTGTTCAGGTCGTACTTAATAACACCATCGCCATTCAGACCAATCCAAAGGACATTCGTTCGGTCAACGAGCAGCGACACTGCCGAATAGCGCCCCAACTTGGGGGATTGATAGGTTGTCGTTGAGCCATCGCGATCGTTGAGGTCAGACAGCAACGATACCAAGCCGGTTCTGTCGGTAAATCGACTTTGGTTAATGTAGTCTATACCCCGATAATCCGTTGTGAAGAGCGGTATATTCGTTGCCGATCCAGGCAAGGTAATTACCTGACGAACGCGTCCATTGGCAGGCTCGAAAAGGGCAAATCGTCCGGGAAAACCAAGCATCAACTCGCCGGTGGCCCGTTCGTGAAGACCGTATACCTCGTTCTGCGGTAATCCCTGAGCAACGCGAAAGCCCACAAAATGCCCCGATGTCGGATCGAACCGAAACAGGCCATCCCGCGCTGTCAGCCACACCTGATTATAGCGGTCGAGCAATAAGGCATGAATCGTTCGCTGGATTGTATCGCCCTGTATTGCCCAGTGTCGATGCGAAATGGTACCATTGGCATTCAGCCGAAAAAAACCGTTCGTTTGCGTAGCCACCCAAACATTGCCGACATGGTCGGGCTGAATACCTACGAGCTGGTCGCGACCCAGCACCTGCCGAAAAGCGGATGAATTGGAAATCCGTTTGGCCTGTTCAGTAACCGGATCGAAGCAATCAATGTTATTGTTTTCGGTACGCACCCAGAGCTTGCCCCGTTTGTCGGCTTTAATCTCGTAAATACTACTAAAAGACAGAGATCTGGACTGCTGAGGGACGTGGGTATATATGCGAAAGTGAACGCCATCATAGCGACATAGCCCATCGCGGGTAGCCAGCCAGATGAAACCGCGCTGGTCCTGAATCAATGATTTAACAAATCCCTGTGGTAAGCCGTTGCGGACAGTGAGGTACTCAGGTTCAGGCGCAGCACCCGCCTGCATGGATGAGCCAAGCAACAAAACCAAAAACCAACAAAATGCCCAGTGCTCAAGCCGATGCATAAACCAATCAGAAGTTTGCCCAACCGGGCTTGTATGATACCGTAAATGAAAGGATAAATTTGACCATATTGTCCTTCCTGCCGACTTTAGCGTAGTGATTTTTTGTAAAAGGTAAATTTCTTCATCTCTTTTTCGCTTCATTAGACAATCACCTTCCATGCGTATTCTTCTTAAAACCCGGGTCGAACAATCACTACCAGCTGTTTGGGCTGGCTTTGATCATACCCTTTTCGAGCAACTTACTCCCGCTTTTCCCCCCGTAAAAGTGGTTCGCTTTGACGGGTGCCTTCGGGGCGATGTTGTTCATTTGCAACTGAATTTTTTTCTGTTCCGGCAGGATTGGATCAGCCGTATTGTTGACCAGCAAGCCAGTGATACCGAAATTTTCTTTGTTGATCAAGGGACCAAGCTTCCCTTTTTTCTGACTTACTGGCAACATCACCACCGTCTTCAACGCTCGGCCGATGATCTTAGCCAACAAACTACAATTATTGACGATATTACTTTCCGGACAGCCTTTCGCTTAACCGATTATTTAATCTATCCCATCCTATGGTTACAATTCGCATACCGGAAACCTGTTTATAAGCGCGTGTTTCGCAGTTCCTGATTAATGCTTTTGTTTACTTAGTCCACTGATTAAGTCGCATAATACCTAATGGTTATCGAATTTGCAAAAAAATAGCTACTGCTAAATCTATTTGTAAGGAAATCGGGCTAATTCGATCTGTTTAGAATAACGTTTCCAGCGTATACGTGCTTTCTGAACTGCTCAGATTCCTATATATTTGTC
>JANXVQ010000250.1 GCA_025351545.1 Spirosoma sp. | reverse complement strand
AACAAATCGCCGAGTTGGAGAAGGCCGGACAAGTACAACGGCTAACTTCACCGGCATGGGTTACCGTCAAAAATGGTGAAGTCAACATGCCATTTTTACTACCACGGCAGGGAGTCTCGTTGGTGAAGTTATCGTGGTAATATACCAGCTGAGCGGTACAAATAAACCAGCCACGAAGCTATCCAAGGCTTTGCTAGCTGAATAAGGAGAAACTACCTTTGGTTATCTTTTAACTTACCTGTTACCTCAATTTCTATTTTCATGTCTGATATTCAATTAACACTCGGCGAGAAAACGTATTTTCCGTTTATAGAAAAGCCCATTGCTTACGAAGGCCGGGAGTCCGACAATCCAATGGCGTTCAAGTTTTACGATGCCAATCGGCTCATTTTGGGTAAACCCATGAAGGATCTGTTCCGGTTTGCAACAGCTTACTGGCATACTTTCTGCGGAACTGGCGCTGACCCTTTTGGCCCCGGTGTTAAACATTTTCCCTGGGATGTGAAAACTGACCGACTGGCAGCAGCTCACGATAAAATGGACGCGGCTTTCGAATTTATTACAAAAATAGGCATGGAATTTTACTGTTTCCATGATACAGATGTAGCGCCAGAGGGTAAATCAAATGCTGAGTTTGAAAAAAACTTTCGCGCGATGGTTGATTACGCCAAGCAGAAACAAGCCGCCAGTGGTGTAAAACTGCTTTGGGGAACGGCTAATCTGTTTTCGCACGAACGCTATATGAACGGGGCATCTACTAACCCCGATTTCCACGTACTGGCGCACGGCGGCTGGCAGGTGAAAAATGCGATTGATGCCACCATTGAATTAGGTGGTGCTGGTTATACATTCTGGGGAGGTCGCGAAGGCTATATGTCGCTGCTGAACACCAACATGAAACGCGAGCAGGAACACCTGGGTAAGTTCCTGCAAATCAGTCGTGATTATGCGCGTAAGCAAGGGTTTAAAGGTTCGTTCTATATTGAGCCAAAACCAATGGAGCCAACCAAACACCAGTACGATTTTGACGCGGCTACGGTCGTTGGTTTCCTGAATCGCTTCGGCTTGCAGGACGATTTTGAACTGAATATCGAAACCAACCACGCAACACTGGCCAACCATACGTTTGCGCACGAATTGCAAGTGGCGGCCGATAACAACATGCTCGGCAGCCTTGATGCCAACCGCGGTGATTATCAGAACGGCTGGGATACCGATCAGTTTCCGGTGGATGTATATGAACTAACCGAGGCTATGCTGGTGATTCTGGAAGCAGGCGGTCTTAAATCGGGTGGTGTTAATTTCGATGCCAAAACGCGCCGGAATTCAACCGATCTGGAGGACATTTTCATTGCTCACATTGGTGGCATGGACACCTTCGCACGGGCGGCCATTGCCGCCGAAGCCATCTTAGACAAATCGCAATACAAAAAACTACGGGCCGAACGCTACGCCAGCTATGATTCGGGCGAAGGTGCCAAGTTTGAAAAGGGTGAATTAACCCTCGAAGATCTACGCCAATTTGCACTATCCAACGGCGAACCGAAGCAACTCAGCGGCCGACAGGAACTGTACGAAATGATTGTTAATCAATACATTTAACCTGGCGAGACCTTATAGGTTTTTGAAACCTATAAGGTCTTTTTGACTTATACAGAGTTGTGTTCATTCATAGGCATAGATGGATAGGAACTGCTATTTTTGATACTAATCGGGCTGATTTTCGTATTGCCGTAACCAGCGTATCTCATGAAACTACTTACTTTATTCCTTAGCTTAATCGCTTGCCCTTTATTCGCCCAAATGCCAACAGGCGGATCAGACCGGGACGAAGCGGCCGTGCGAGCTTCTGTTAATCAGCTTTTCGAAGGCATGAAAAAAGCTGATTCTACGATGATCAGAGAAATATTTACGCCTTATGCCCGCCTGCAAACCGTTGTCAATAAGGAAGGTAATGTTTCTATACAGGACGATGCTATCGGGAAATTTATCACCTCTGTGGGCAAGGCTAAAGTTGGCGCTCTGGATGAGAGGCTGTCTGGAATGGACATCAAAATCGACGGTGAACTGGCTACTGCCTGGACACCTTACTCATTTTATTATGATGGTCAGCAACGCCATTGCGGAGCCAATGCGTTCACGCTGATCAAAATGGGTGGTATCTGGAAGATTCATAATATCATTGATACACGCAGAAAGTGTCTGTAAAAAAACCATTGCTTATCAGACCACTGTAATTCACTGATTGCCCCACATCGGTTTTCGTTTTTCCAGAAAAGCGGCTATTCCTTCTTTTGCATCGGGTGTTTGCTGAAGCTGACTAAATTGATCTTGCATAAAAGCCTGTTGTTCATCGGATGACAGGCTTTTTAGTTGTTGATAGGCTCGCAAACCAAACTGCATGGCCGTAGGCGAAAACTGCTTTAAGTCATCCGTAAGACGTGTTATAGCCTTATCAATTGACTCAGTAGTAACAACTTCTGTCACTAAACCAACAGATAACGCATCGGTAGCAGTGAGTGTTCGGGCACGCAGGCAAAGATCGAGAGCATGGCGGGCGGGTATGATATCGAGCAGCATGGCCAGCACCTGAAATGGAAATAACCCACGCTTTACTTCCGGCAAACTAAACGTGGCCGACTCAGCAGCCACAACATACGTACTACCCCCGACCAGCAAAAATCCTCCGGCATAAACCGCTCCCTGCACACGGGCAATACAGGGTTTATGCAAATCGG
>JANXVQ010000247.1 GCA_025351545.1 Spirosoma sp. | reverse complement strand
CGCGGGCTTCAGCCGGATCAGATAACGTTTGTTCCGTAAAGGCATCGAACAAACGTTCCACCCGGTTGGGATTTGTAGAATTTTCAGTTTGCATGGGAACGACGGTTATTGATATAGCGGAAGAAGAATACGACGCAATTTTCTCATAGCAGCCTCAACAATATTTACAGGTATGTCCAACTGTTTGGCTATCTGCTGATTTTTCATTCCGTCGATTCGTCCCTCATATACCTTCATCACCAATTGGTTCGGGGTGTTGTCGTGTTGTTTAATTAGCTGCTCGGCTAATTTCAGAAACTCGCGCTCGTATATATTCTCCAATACATACGCCTTATCAGCAATAAGCAATTCAAGTGGGTTAGTGTTTGCTTCGTCGCTATCATCGTCAACAAATACTAGCTCTTTAACGAGCTGGCTCTCCGCTGACGCATACAGATTGGAAACGATACTACGAATAACCTGCGTCGTAATAAACAGTCGAAAATCAGGTTTAGCTTGATGGTCCCAAGTCCGCCGACCTGTGTATAATGCTTCAATGGCCTCATCAATAACCATCTGTGCATCGTAACCTTTGGGCAGAAGCATGTTCGGATGCCTTACCTGGTAGCGTTTCAGTAGTGTGTTTGTGTATTCGTCAAGTTGAATAAACAACTCCTCCCAAGGTTGTCCATTAAGTTTATCAAGAGTAGCGGAATCAATCATACGGTGAGTGGATAAAAGCCATCTTCTCTATAAAGCTAACAAAAAACATTTTTTTGCAAAGGACGGCAAAAAATCTTCTCTGGTTAGCTATTAATAGTGGAAGCACAAAATTCCAGAAAGGAGGTGTAAACTATGGCTGTCAACAAACCCACCGGCGACGGGCACCGCATTGGTGCCGTACGCCAACGCTCCCAGTTCGAGCACAATGGTACGTACTACAAACGCGATGCCAACACCGGACAAATCATGTCCGGGAAACAAGACGGTACACCCTATAAAGGCGTTCGTCGCGAAAAGTGACCTTTGGGCCGATGGCTCCGGGTGGGGCTGTCGGCCTGATTAATTCTTGTACAACCTGAAAACTTTTCCAATTATGTTACCAGCAAACTTAGACGTACTCCTGAAAGAGGGAGAAGTCATTGACGTAGCGCACTGCGCTGAAAACGGTACCGTTCCAGCCCGGAACAAACGGTATCTAATCCAGATCGACCGCATTCAGTACGTGGTTGATGACTGCCTGACGGGCCGCGCCCTGCTCACTATTGCGGGCAAAGACCCGCACCGGTTCCAACTCCGGCAGAGCCTTCGCCACGGAAATAAAGTGACGGTTGAGGTTGTCAAACTCAATGAGGAAGTCTGCTTCACGAAAGCGGGCATCGAGAAATTTATGACCCTGCCCCTCGATCAGCAGGAAGGCGAATTTGTGGCCCGCCGACAGTTTCACCTGCCAGAAGAAGACACCGAATTTTTGGAGGGGCAAGATTTGCCATGGGATACGATGATGGATGGCAGTGGTTCTTATGTTTTAATTCACCAGTTCCCAGTGCCAAAGGGTTACAACCACCCTACCGTTACGGCAGCTATTCGAATTGAGTCAGGTTACCCGCAAACGCAGTTGGATATGGTGTATCTGTACCCGGCTTTGGCGCGGCTGGACGGTCAGCCAATCGGAGCGTTGTGCGATCAGCCCATCGACGGTAAAACGTTTCAACGCTGGTCGCGCCATCGCACGGGTGAAAACCCCTGGCGGCCTGGCATCGACAATTTGGCCACGCATGCAGGACTCGTTAGTTTCTGGTTTGAGCATGAATTTATAAAACGCCCTCAGCTCGATGCAGTACCAGCTTAACGTATCCGGCCTCCATCACCAGCAGTTGCGGGAACACCTGTTTCCAAACGACGGGATGGAGGCCGTTGCCCTTGCCCTATGTGGGCGTTATCGGCATGGCAACTTAACGAAACTGCTCATTAGCGAAGTGTTTTGCATCCCAATCGACCAATGCGAGCGCGGTGATGATTTCATCATATGGTCCACCGACCTTCTGATTCCGTTTTTGAAGAAAGCGCAACGCCGAGGTATGGCCATCCTCAAGATTCATAGTCATCCTGGTGGTTTCGACCAATTCTCGGAAACCGACGATCTATCAGACAGTGAGTTGTTTCCTTCTGTCTTTGGTTGGATCGATGGCGACGAGCCACACGCCAGTGCCGTTATGTTGCCCGATGGCCGCATTTTCGGGCGTGTATTTTTGCCGGATAATACCTGTCACCCGCTAAACAAAGTACTAATAGCGGGCGACAGGATTCAA
>JANXVQ010000233.1 GCA_025351545.1 Spirosoma sp. | reverse complement strand
GAGCCTCAACCGGTTTGAACAAATAGTTTTGGCACTGGACCGTACTGTGGCGGGCCGGGCAGCACCGGCCAATGGTTTATATTTAATTGAAGTTGGGTATCCGGCAAAGGTTTTGCAAGAGCGTGGATTGTAAGAATAGAGTATGCAGAATACAACGTAAAGGAGAGAGTATAATATTTGCTATCACGTTCATCTGTGCCCATTTCCAGTCTCTTATGCTAAATTTTGTTAAATTGGACCGTTCACCCGTTGAATGAGTTATTTTTGTCCCATAACACGAACGCCCTAAATGGCTCGTAACAAGAAAAAAGTAGGTTTATACCCCAGTGGCATGATTTTGTTCAGTCTGACACTGGCATTATTTTTAATTGGTTTCTGTGGATTGCTGGCTATCCAGTCAAAGAAGCTGGTAACATACATCCGTGAGAACTACGAAGTGCGGGCTTTTCTGGATAAAGACCTCAGTGTGAAGAAGAGTACCTCTCTATTTAACACTATTGCTGAGCAACCTTATATTCTGAAAGTCAACGGTATTCCCCAGGTTAATCTGGTTACGAAAGATGAAGCCGCGAAGGAATTTATTGCCGAAACGAAAGAAGATTTCACGAAGTTTCTGGGCGAGAATCCGCTGCACGACAGCTACCGCATAAAACTTAGTGAAGGGTATTTTGAGGAAGCAAAGTTACAGGAAGTAAAACGGGATTTAGAAGAGATTGACGGCGTATTTGAGGTAGTTTATCAGGAAAATCTGGTGGACAATATCAACCGGAATATTACGAAAATTTATGCCGTAATGTCGGCTTTTGCGTTGATTCTGCTGTTGATTATTGTCGTATTAATGAACAACACAATCCGGCTGGCGCTTCACTCACAACGGTTGCTGATTAGAAGTATGCAGTTGGTTGGTGCCACGAATGGGTTTATTACACGGCCGTTTTTAGGACGGGGTATGTGGCAAGGATTTCTGGCGGGTGTTATAGCTGTCATTTTGCTCCTGGTTGGATTGCAGGTTGCTATTCACAATCTGCCTGAACTGGGAACATTTCAGGACCCGGAAAAAATGATCTTTCTGATGGGAGGTATTGTGGCACTGGGCGTGCTGATTGGCTTCCTGAGTACATTTCAGGCTGTTAATCGGTATCTCGGCCTGACATTGGATGAGCTTTATTAGTTGTGATTTAGTCATTGATTCAGGTTTATTACATTAGTGACCGAATCAAATAGAAACCACAAGTTGATTTTAAAGTTACACAAAAAGCATAACTGACGAACGAACATGGCAAAGGATAAACAAGCTGGTGCGCCAATATTGACTCGCGATGAACCAGCTAAAAAAATAGTAGCTACGACGGCGGTACAACCAAAACCTGTTTCGACCCGGTCATCAATTACAGAACCTATTCGCCGGGATACAGCTGCATCGGCTGCATTACCCTTTGGCCGACAAAATTACACGTTGATGCTGGCGGGTATCGGTATTATTCTGGCTGGATTCTTTATCATGAGTCTCGACAAAGAGGAATTTGGCTTTGGCTTTCTGGGCCTGACGCTCGGTCCCATCGTTGTAATGGGAGGTTTTGTTCTTGAATTTTTTGCCATCCTCGCCCGGCCAAAGGCATAATGGAGCAGTAAAGTTATAGAGTTGTAAGACGGTCTGCCGTAGCGATGTCGAACCGTCGCTACGGCAGACCGTTGCGGTTATAAAGGTTTTGATAAGTACCTTTACAACTTCGTAACTGCCCGGTGGCAGACCTCTTTACAACTGTATACTATTTAAATGGATTTAATTCATGCCATTGCGCTGGCTATCATCGAAGGATTGACCGAATTTCTGCCGGTTTCTTCGACGGGCCACATGATTATTTACTCTTCACTGGTGGGCATTGCCGGGAATGAATTCACTAAATTATACACTGTCGATGTACAGTTTGGCTGTATACTGTCGGTGTTGGTCCTCTATCACCGTCGTTTCCTGACCGACACCCGAACGGGTACATTCGTTGTTCCAAGCTACCTGAAATCACTGCCAACCCGCTTTCAGCCGATGGCGGATTTCTACAGCAAAATCCTGATTGCTTTCCTGCCAGCCGCAGTTATCGGTTTTCTCTTGAATGATTTTATTGATTCGTTGCTGGAAAATGTGGTTGTTGTCGCTATCACACTTTTATTGGGTGGTATTGTGCTCCTGTTTATTGACCGCATCACCAATCAACAACCTAAAGATGGCGATGTAACGGTGCCGGATGCATTACGCATTGGATTCTTTCAATGTATTGCCATGATTCCCGGCGTATCGCGGTCGGCGGCAACCATTATTGGCGGTATGTTTCAGGGCTTAACCCGGACCCAGGCCGCCGAATTTTCGTTCTTCTTGGCTGTGCCAACGATGGCCGCTGCTTCGGGTTACAAACTCCTTAAAACGTACAAACTTCTCCAACCGGAAGATTATCAGATATTACTCATCGGTAATGTTATTGCGTTTGTTGTTGGATTACTCGCCATCCGTGGCTTCGTCGGTTTTCTGACGCGGTATGGCTTCAAAGTATTCGGTTATTATCGAATTGTACTCGGTCTGATATTACTGGGCTTAGTGGCGGCTGGCGTAAAGCTAGACGTATTATAATTGGTCAAGCCTTGAGCGAAACAACTCCCACTCCCGACCCAGGGCAGGTTATCCTGATTGATAAACCACTCACCTGGACGTCATTCGACGTGGCTAACAAGCTAAAATACGCCTGTAAGTTCAAAAAAATTGGTCATGCCGGTACGCTTGACCCGCTTGCAACGGGCCTGCTCATTTTGTGTACGGGCAAGATGACCAAGCAAATAGATCAATATCAAGCGCAGGAAAAAGAATATACCGGTACGCTCGTTCTGGGCAAAACGACACCCTCCGTTGATCTCGAAACGGCTATTGACGCTGAGTTTGATACGACTGGTATTACACCTGAACAAATACAGGAAGCGGCTCGCCAGCTAACGGGTGATATTCTACAAGTGCCACCCATTTATTCGGCCATTCGTGTTAACGGCGAACGGCTGTATGAAAAGGCACGTCGGGGAGAAACGGCCGATCTTGTTGACGGAGGGATCAAAGCTCGCCAGGTTACGGTTTCACTGTTTGAGGTTGGTGTCGAACGATTTCCGGAGATTGATTTTCGTATCGTGTGTTCAAAAGGCACTTATATTCGCAGTCTGGTACGCGATTTGGGCTTATTACTCAACAACGGTGCGTACATGAGCAGTCTGCGCAGAACACGCATCGGCAATTTTCGGGTGGAAGATGCCGCCACAATTGAGCAATTTATTATAACCCATCGTGCTTCGCTACCTGATTCTCTACTGACGAACGAATGATTATTTATAGAGGTCTCGACGATATTCAGCCCTTACCGAATGCCATTGTAACGAGTGGTACGTTCGATGGCGTTCATCGTGGGCACCAAACCATTTTATCCCGTCTGACGGAAATAGCGCAGACAAGCGGGGGCGAATCTGTCCTGATTACCTACTGGCCGCACCCGCGTACGGTCGTCTCGAACGATAGTCAAAACCTAAAGTTGCTGACAACGCTGGATGAAAAAATCGAACTCCTTGATCAGGCGGGTGTCGAGCATCTGGTTGTTATTCCGTTTACTCGTTCGTTTTCAGAATTAACATCGGAAGAGTATATCCGTCAGATTTTGATTGATAAGATCGGCACCAGAAAACTGGTTATTGGGTACGACCACCGTTTCGGTCGTGATCGCGAAGGCGGTTTCGACTACATCAAGGCGCACCAGAGTGAGTATGGATTTGAGGTCGAAGAAATTCCCCGGCAGGACATAGAAGCGGTAGGGGTTAGTTCATCGAAAATTCGGGCTGCTCTTAATAAAGGTAATATTCACACGGCAAATCGTTTTCTGGGACGGCCCTATACCCTGATGGGGACCATTGTGAAAGGGCGTCAACTCGGCCGTACAATTGGCTTTCCAACGGCTAATATGCAGGTTGACGATCCCGCTAAACTCATTCCTGCTAACGGCGTTTATGCCGTTGAGGTGGAATACGCCGGGCAAACGCTGGGCGGCATGCTCAATATCGGTTTCCGGCCTACCGTTGCCGGGACGAATCAAACTATTGAGACCTATATCTTTGACTTCGACAAGGATATTTATGGGGAACATATGACCTTGAAATTCAAGGAATTTCTGCGGCCGGAGCAAAAATTTGAGGGATTGCCCGCTTTAGTTGCGCAATTAAAACGTGATGAAGAAACGGCGAGGGCAGTGCTGAAAAATAATTAACGGCCAATATTTAATCCGGCTACATACCCTGTTGTCCAGGCGCTCTGGAAGTTAAAGCCACCCGTAATACCGTCTACATCCAGCACCTCACCGGCAAAAAACAAGCCTGACTGTGCTTTACTTTCGAGCGTTTGCAGATTTAAACTATCGAAAGACACTCCCCCACAGGTCACAAATTCATCTTTAAACGTACTCTTTCCAACAACCTGAAACTGGCTATTGGTGAGCTTCTCGGCGAGCCGGTTAAGGGGTTTAGCGGGTAGGTCGGCCCAGCGTTGCGTATCTGAAATGTCGGCTTCAGAAGCAAACGCCTGCCAGAGTCGGGAGGGTATGCCAAATGGATTTTGAGAAACTACCTGTTTGCGGCCATTCTGTTGCCGGAAATCCTGCAAAGAGTTTCGTAACTCGTTGTCATTGAGAGCAGGTGCCCAGTTTATACGGAGCGTGAACCGATAATTAATATCGGCTAGTTCGCGGGCTGCCCAAGCCGATAATCTCAGCACAACGGGACCACTAAAGCCCCAATGCGTTACCAGCAATGGTCCTCGTTGCTCCTGCCTGGTGCCAGCAATAGATACTTTTGCATCCGTTACCGACACGCCTGCCAAGGGCAGCAATGGATTATTGGGAACGTTGAACGTAAAAAGCGATGGCACTGGCGACAACAGCGACTCGGTTTGCTCAGGCCACCAACCATATCCATCTGCTTTCGGATAACCCCCCGTAGCGATCAAAACACGGTCGGCAGTAATGACTTCGTCGCTTAGCAACTGAAGTTGCCAGCGCCCCTGTTCATGGCGGGTTAACGAACTGACACCGCAACTGGTCCGAACCTGAATACCTAACCGGCGGGCAGTAGTGAGCAGGCAATCAACAATTGTGTCGGAGGTGTTAGTGGCTGGAAACATCCGCCCGTCGGCTTCGGTTTTAAGCGGTACACCCCGCTTCTCGAACCAGGCAACAGTGGCTGTTGCATCGAACTGATTCAGTAGTGAACGTAAAGGTTTTTCGCCACGCGGATAGTGTTTTAGTAACGTTCGATTGTCGAAGCAGGCGTGGGTAACATTGCAGCGACCTCCACCCGAAATACGAACTTTGTTGAGTACTGTGCGGGTTTTCTCAATGATGGTGACGGTTGCTTCCGGAAATGTTTCGGCGGCTGTAATGGCTCCGAAAAAACCGGCCGCTCCTCCACCAATGACAATAATAGTTAACGATGACATGGGTTTTTAACAGTGGTTTTTCGTTTACGGTTCATGGTTTACAGCCAGGAATGCCATGAAGTGACCAGAACTATAAACCCAAAACCAAAAACCGTTTGTAACTTTACTTCTATGTTTTTTAAACCTCGTTTTTCAACCAAAAAGTATGCTCGTCGCGGCTTCCGGCTACGCGGGAATACGCTTGTATTACTGTTTATATTTTTCTTAATCGGACTCTTTCTGCACTATGGGGGTCGGACTAAACCCGTTGTGGCTTTTTGGAACGACTTCCGGCAATTGATCGGGCTGCGTCACTCCCGGTCTGAAACCGGAGAAAATAATCCTTATAAAGCCCCAGAACCCAACGAATCGCCCGATGTAGCAACAGATGACCGACGTGGGGAAAAATCATCACGGTCTGATAAGTCAGACGAAAGCGAAGCCACTGATAATAAGGAGAATAAGCCATCAACGGCAACGTCGGGTAATGTGCGATTCGACTTTGAAAAAGAAGTTGATTTCATACTGCCATTAGTCAAATCCGGCGACAATATTATTCAGCACGAAGGCTACACACTTCGTTATCGGGACCAATATAAAGATGCCGATTGGGTAGCCTATCCGTTACTAGACTACGAAACAACGGGTGATGCCGACCGAAAATACGAGCAGTTTAAACCCGATCCAACTGTTGCGAACGGCACGGCTCTCCCATCCGATTATACCCGTTCGGGCTATGATCGAGGCCATCTGGCCCCGGCCGGCGATTTCAAATTTTCGCAGCGGATTATGCGCGAAACATTCTTTATGAGCAACATTACGCCCCAGGCACCCCAGTTTAATCGGGGTATCTGGAAAGAGCTTGAAGGATTGGTCCGAACCTGGGCCATACGTGACAAAGGCGTTTATGTTGTGACTGGCCCCGTTTTAAAACCCGGCTTGCCAACGATTGGAAAGGCCAATGAAATAAGCGTACCCGAAAAATTTTATAAGATCATTCTGTACTGCAACAAGCCCAATATTCGGATGATTGGTTTTTTATTGGACAATGAACCGTCAAGCAATTCATTGAGAGAATTTGTGGTGCCAATCGACCGGATTGAGCAATTGACAGGCATCGACTTTTTTCCTAAGATCCCCGATGATCTGGAGCGGAAATTAGAGAGCAAAAGTCGGGATGAAGTAGTGTCTGAATGGTTCTTGAATTGACATAATCAGGTTACTTCTATTGACATTTGGTGAGATAAGCATTGGCGTTTTTCCATCTGTAATAATAACCTTCGTATTGGGCGATGTAGCCAACTGCCTAAAGGCTTCGATGGTTTTGTACTCAATAATCTGTTCTATGGTAGTTAACGAAAAATGGAATTTCTCTGCTAACTAACTGCCTGATTATTAAACCCTGATTGAAACAGAGTTAAGGTGTTGTTAAAGTTGTGTAAGCGGTTAAAAATGATAAATGCATGCCAGGCTTACGTCTTTTGTTTCTTTTTCTTGGCTGCTGGAAATAGTATATTGTTGAGTATCAAGCGATAACCGGCCGAATTTGGATGAAGGTTGAGGTCGGTGGGTTCTTCCCCAATCTCGTGCCGGTAGTCTTCGGGGTCGTGGCCGCCGTAAAACGTAAAGAATCCCCGACCATAGGGTGCGTGAATGTATCGAGCCTCGCCCGCCGACCGGTTTTCGGCCAGAATGACAACTTCAGGTTTGATATACGCTTTCTTAAACGCCGTTGTCTGGCC